>JAICGL010000351.1 GCA_025923175.1 Acidimicrobiia bacterium | reverse complement strand
CCGATCGGTCCGAACAGCCGGTGGAAGTAGAGAGCCGCTGCCGACGCCTCACCGACGCTGACGGTGCCGTTGAGCACCAGCAGGAAGCCCGTGGCCAGTACCGCCGACATCCCGACGAGCTCGCCGAGGTTCTGGCAGGCGATGAAGCTTGATTGGGCTCTGACAGCCCAGATCCGTTGCCAGCAGGCGACTCCGGAGCGGGTGGCGATGGTGGCCAGGTGCCGGTCGCCGAGCCGGAAGGCCCGCACAGTGGAGGCTCCTTCGATCCCGCCGAGCAGTGCCTGGGCCCGCTCGCCGTCGGCGACGGCGGCGGCGCGGTAGATCGGCCCGGCCCGCCGCACGTACCAGCGGAGGCCGAGGTACTGGATGGGAAGGGCGGCCATGCCGGCCAGCGCCAACCGCCAGTCGAGCAAGGCGAGGCCGCCGAAGGTGAGCGCGATGTCGAGGACGTCGGCGATGAAGTCGCCGAGGCTGTCGTCGGCCACGTCGGAGACGACCTCGACATCGCCTTCGACCCGGGCCAGAAGGTCCCCGGTGCCGGCCCGCTCCAGGTCGCCCAGCGGCACCGTCAGCGCCCGCTCCACCACCCGTTCACGCAGATCGGCCAGCGCCCGGCTGGCGGCCCGGGCGACGACGACCATCCCGGCGGCCCCGACGACCCCTTCGACGAGAGCAGCGAACGCGAGCAGAAGGACCGGCCCGGTGATGGCCGACGCCGCCGCGCCGTCGATGACGAGGTCGACGATGTGGCCGAGCACCGCCGGCCCGACCAGGCCGGTCATGCTTTCGGCCACCAACAAGGGAACGGCCAGCATGACGAGGGCACGGTGGGGGCGTAGCAGCCGGCGCAGCGCCCGCCGGGTCTCGGCCGCGCCGGCGGTGGGCAGCAGGGCCCGGCTCGACGACGTGGTGGTCACGAGAGAACCGCCCGTCGGTACTCGGCGGCCTCGTTCACGAGCCGCGCATGGGTTCCGTAGAGCCGCGAGCCCTTTCGCCCGACGAACACAACGCGGGAGCACGCAGCCAGCAGCGCAGGACTCGTGGTGATCACCAGGGTGGTGCGACCGTCGCGCAACCGCGCCAGCCCGTCCGCCACCTGCTGCTCGGTCACGGAGTCGACGGCCGTGGTGGGGTCGTGAAGCACGAGGACAGGCGCATCCGCCGCCAGGGCCCGGGCCAGGGAGACCCGCTGGGCCTGCCCCCCGGAGAGGAACCGGCCCCCCTGGCCGAGGTCGGTGGCGGCCCCCGCCGGGAGGCCCTCCGCCACCGAAGCGGCGCCCGCTGCCTCCAGCGCGCTGTCCAGCGGAATGACCCCCTCGCCGTAGGGCACGACGTTGTCGGCCAGCGTCCCTTCGAAGAGCGTGGCGTCGTGGGTGCTCACCACGACCGCCTGTCGCAGCGAGTCGAGCTCGAGATCCTCGAACGGGATCCCGTCGATCTCGATCGTGCCGGCGGCCGGGTCGGACTCCCGGGCCAAACAGGCGACGAGCTCGCGGGCCACATCGGGATCAGGGACGGCCAGCCCGATCATGTCTCCCGGACCGGCGGCCAAATCGAGGTGGCTGAGCTTTCCCCGGCTCACGCCCCGCAACACGAGCCGCCCCGTCACCCCCGGGCCCTCGGCGGTGTCTCCCGACAAGGGATCGAGGCGGCGCCAGCCGTCGGACACCGCCGGCGGCGTTTCGAGAACCTTCGCCACCCGGTTGGCCGACGCGCTCGCCTCGGCCACGCTGGTGATCGTTCCGCCGAGGGTCTCGAGCGGCGCGATCAGGAACTGCGTGAGCCCCACAACCGCGACGAACTCCCCGATGGTGATCGTTCCGGCAGCGGCCATGCGACCGGAGACCAGTGCGACCAGCGCCAGAAAGCCGCCGTGCACGGCCATGCCGGCGGTGTTGGCCGCCGCCTCCGCCGAAGCGGCCCGCAGGGTAGCGCCGAGCGACTTCTGACTGGCCCGGCGGTACCGCCCGGCGGCCGCCCGCTCCGCGCCGAGCCCCTTGAGCACCCGCAGACCCGCCATCAGGTCGGTGGCCACAGCGGCCGCTTCGGATGACTCCTCCTGCTCGTCGGCCCAGCGGTCGACGAGCCGGTCGGCCAAGAGCTTCTCGACGGCCAGGACCGCCGGGAGGCCGGCCAGGATGAGCAGCCCGAGCCGGGCGTCGACGGCAAGGAGGAAGCCGAGAGCCACAACCACGGCGGCCCCGGCGCCGATCGCGCCGGGCACATGGTCCCCGAGGCGGCCCACCTCGGCGGTGTCGGTGTTCGCGATGCTCACGAGCTTCCCGACCTTGAAGCGGCGCTCTACGCCGCCGGTGGGGGCCAGCACCCGGTCGACGAGGCGGAGACGGGCGTCGTGTTCGGCGCCCTGACAGGCGCGCTCGGTGGACACGGCGTTGGTGAACCAGGCGAACGACAGCACAGCGAACAGGACCGCGAGGGCCACCAGCCAGCGGACGAGCACGGCGGTGTCGCCCGTCCCGATGGCTCGGTCGACCACCGCTCCGATCACGATCGGCACGAGGGACTCGCAGACCTGATGGAGCACGAGGAGGGCCGTGCCGGGAACGAGGTGGCGGCGCTGGCCGAGGACGGCCTGCAGCATCACGGTGCGCGCCGCGGCGTGCCTCACACCCCCTCCCCCTTTGCTGAAAGAACCCCGGTCGGCCCGTCTTGCTCCAACTCGTTAGGCCCTCCTAATGTTACTGCCCGTCGACGCTTCGTCGACTTCGGAACTTGGGGAGTTCCACGCAACGTTCAGGGGCCCCACAGACAGAGGGAGTCACCGAGATGCCTCGCAAGACGCTGGTGATCGCGCTGGTCCTCGCCGCGGCCACCCTGGCTTTCCAGCCGCCGGCCGGCGCGACCGTGAGCAGCTTCGACGACCCGCAGGGCGACGCCAACGGCGGTAAGGACGCCCGGGCCGACATCACGAAGATCGGGATCAGCTACGTCGGCGGGACGATCACGCTCGCGACTTCGGTGGTCAAAACGGAGGCGCCGTCGTCGAAGAACTGGGTCGACGGGGACACGAGCGTGGAGTGGACGATCTTCCACCCCGACGGAGGGGAGTACTGGGCGAACTTCTCGGGCTTCGCCAGCGGCCCGGACGCCTCCTTGTGGACCGAGCAGGACAAGGAGCTCTGCAAGGAGACGGTCAAGCCGGCGTACGTCGACGGGAAGTACACGGTGTCGTTCCCGGCCTCGTGCCTCAACAACCCCGCCAAGCTGACGATCTCGGGCGACATCGCCTACGACGACATCGCCTCCGGCCGGGGCAAGAGCGAGGATGCCGCCCCGGACGACGAGGGTGAGTGCTGCGAGGTCACGCCGTCCTAGCGTCCCTCGGGGGAGGCAGGTAAGGCTCCCAAGTGTGCGGCTCGACCTGAGGATCGACAACGCCAATGTGCTGACGATGGACCCGGCCCATCCCGTGGCCGGGTCCGTCGGTGTGTGGAACGGGCTCGTGGTGGCCCTCGACGGGGACGCCGCTGCGATGGCGGCTGCCCGGGTGGTCGACGCCGCCGGGGCGACGGTGCTGCCGGGCTTCATCGACGCCCATACGCACCTGTGCTGGGCGGGCCTTGAGGCGGGGGCGACCGACATCTCGGCAGCGTCGTCAATCGACGAGGCACTCGCATTGATCTCGGCGGCGGCCGCCGGCGCGCCGGACGGCACCTGGGTCGACGTGGCGGGCTACGACCAGCGCGCCCTGGGCCGTCACCTCACCTCCACCGACCTCGACCGCGTCAGGCAGGGCCGGCCGGTCTACGTGCAGCACCGCTCCGGGCACGTCTGCGTGGTGTCGAGCGACGTGTTGGCGCAACTGCCCGACGGGTGGCTCGCTCCCAACCGGGAAGGAGTCGACATCGGGCCGGACGGGCAGCCGACCGGGGTGCTGGCCGAGGCGGCCATGCGCGGCGTGCGCGACCTGCGCGTCCCCTTCGCACTGGAGACGATCGTCGACGCCCTCGAGCGGACGGCCCGGGTGTGTCTCGCCCAGGGCGTGACGATGTGCGCCGAGGCGGGGATCGGCACCGGCTTACTGGGCCACAGTCCGGTGGAGCTGGCCGCCTATCAGGCGGCAGTGGATCAGGGCCGCCTGCCGGTGCGGGCACAGGTGATGGTGGCGTCCGACATGCTCCACGACCTGCACGCCAACGCCGCGGACGGCCTCCGCCGGGGTGTCGACCTCGGGCTGCGGACGGGGCTGGGCGACAGCCGACTTTCGATCGGGGCGCTCAAGATCTACACCGACGGCGGCATGATGGCCCGCACCGCCGCCCTGACCGAGCCCTATCTCTCAGGATCCGGCATCCCGGGATCGAACTGCGGAATGCTGCAGCACGACGCTTCGGAGCTCGTCGAGGCGATGGTCGACGGCCATGCGGCCGGCTGGCAGCTCGCCGTCCACGCCATCGGGGACCGGGCGCTCGACATCGCCCTCGACGGGATCGAGCAGGCGCAGCGAGTGCGGCCCCGCCCCGACGCCCGCCACCGCGTCGAGCACGCCGGGCTCGTCCGCCCGGACCAGTTGCGGCGCATGGCCGCCCTGGGCGTGACGGCGGTGATCCAGCCGACGTTCCTGTACGCCTACGGCGACGACTACGCCGCCATCCTCGGCCCGGAGCGGGCCGGCTTCCTGTACCGGGGCCGCAGCTTCCTCGACGCCGGAATCCGAGTCGCCGGAAGCTCCGACCGGCCGGTCGCCGACGGTGCGCCGCTGCAGGCCATCGCATTCATGGTCGACCGGCGATCGTGTTCCGGGCAGGTGATCAGCCCCGGCGAGGAGCTGACCGTCACCGAAGCGCTCGAGGCCTACACCGCCCACGCCGCCTGGGCCTGTGGTGCCGAACAACGGGTCGGT
>JAICGL010000350.1 GCA_025923175.1 Acidimicrobiia bacterium | reverse complement strand
GAAGCGCGGGATGCCCTTCCTGGCCGAGTACTACACCGACCTGGACTACACCGACGAGGGCGGCCTGATCATCACCCGCGAGCACGTCGCCTACGACCCCGAGAAGGCGGCGGCCGGGGCGGTGCGGGTCATCACCGAGGGCAAGGCCAAGTCGATCAACGGCAAGGACATCCCGATGCGGGCCGACTGCGTCTGCGTCCATTCCGACACCCCCGGGGCGGTCGAGTTGGCCCAGGCGGTCCGCGAGGCACTCAAGCCGTGGGTCGACGGCGACGAAGCGACCGGCTGACCCGATGGATGAACCGATCAGTGCCCTGCTCGAGGTGCTCCGCGATTACTTCGACGGGCTCTACGACGGCGACGTGGACAAGCTCACCGGGGTCTTTCACGAGCGGGTCCGGCTCTTCTGCCCAACGGATTCGGAGTTGCTCGAGATGGACCTGCCGACCTACCTGGAGGTCGTGAAGAACCGGCCTTCATCGGCCAGCCGGCAGGACGAGCGTTTCGACCGGATCCTCGAGGTCTCCGTGCCGACACCGACCACGGCCCACGCCCGGGTCCAGTGCGCCTACCTCCCGAAGCGATTCACCGACGATCTGACGTTCGTCCGCACGCCCGCCGGCTGGAAGATCATCGCCAAGGTCTGGCATTACGAACTCGACGGTTGACGGCTGACCTCATCGTCGGTCGCGCGCGACGACGCTCAGCGGCCGAGGAACTCGACAGCCAGAGGGGCGAACTTCTCGTGGAACTGGAAGATGCCGCCATGCCCTGAGTCGGGATAGATGACGAGTTCGCTGCCCTTGATACGGCGGTGCAGGTCCTCGGAAAGGACGGTGGGCACCATGCGATCGTTGTCGCCGTTGGCGATCAACGTCGGCTGGGTGATCACCGAAAGGTCCGAGGGAGCTGAACGGCCGAATCTCCAAATTGCCATCAGCTGCGTCTGAAACCCCTCGACACTCATCGCCTTGTCCCGGTCCACGGTGCGCTCCTGCAGCCGCTTGATGAACGCCTTGGCGGCCAGCCTGCCAGCGGGGTTGCGGTTGAAGAACAAGTACTCCTTGGGGTCCGACCGGGTCACGGTCGCGCGCACGATGTCGTAGTAGGTCGTACCAACCACCTTGTCGATGTCCTTCCCGCCGCGCGGGCCGGTGCCGGTGAGGACGAGCTTGCGGACCAGGTCGGGGTGCTTGAGGACGAGGTCCTGCGCGATCATGCCGCCCATCGAGAACGAGAAGACGTCGATCAGGTCGAGGTCGAGCGCCTTGATGAAGGTGTAGGCGTCTTCGGCGGCCTCCTCGATGGTGAAGGGAACTCTTCCTGTGGAGGCACCGACGCCCTTGTTGTCGAAGGCGATGACGTGGCGGTGCTCCGCGATCGGATCGATGATCCGTGGGTCCCAGTTGTCCAGATTCCCGGCCAGGTGCACGAAGAAGACCACCGGGATGCCGCCCTTCGGGCCCAGCTCCCGATAGGTGTAGGTGGTGCCGTCGGCGGTGACAGTGCGCACCGGCGCCCAGGCGTAGGACGTGATCACGGGTTCCTCCAGGTCCGCGGCCATCGTCGGCGAGAGTCCGCCGAGGCCGATCTGGGCCGCCAGGGACAGGGTAAGTGCGGCCACGAGGTAGCCCACGAAGAGCCGGCGGCTGGTCATGACGCTCTCCTTGACGATGCTGGCTCGTACGGCGTGAGGACGACGACGGGGATCTGCCGCTCGGTCTTGGCCTGGTAGTCGTCGTAGGTCGGGTACATCGCCACGAGGGGCGGCCAGAGACGGGCTCGCTCGGCGGGGTCGGCCACCTCCGCCCGCATCGGCTGGACGGAGGACCCGGCCTGGACCGTCACCTCCGGATGGGCGAGGAGGTTCTGGTACCAAGCGGGGTGGTGCTCGGCGCCGGCGTAGGAAGCCACCACGACCTTGCGGTTGCCGTCGACGACGTGCAGGAGGGGGGTCGTGCGGAGCTGGCCGCTGCGGCGGCCGGTGGTGGTGAGCAGGAGGACCGGTGAACCACGGAAGCGGCCGCCGAGCTTGCCACCCGTCCTCCGGTAGAGCGCGACGTGGGCTCGGGTGATGAGCTTCGTCGCCATGCTGTTCAGCTTCATGTCTGAAAACCTCTCCCTTGCTGGGGCCGCCTGCTCACGTGAGAAGGAGGCCCTGCCCGTTCATGACGAGCTCTGTTGCCGGACTGTTCAGGCAGTCACCATTGGCAGGGCTGAATCGCAGGACGCCGGAGAAGGAGGGGCCCTGATACTGACCGATCGGGCCGACGTGTTCGGCGTTGGCGGTGGTGCTGAGCTCGACCAGTCCTCGCTTCGTCGGGATCGTGATGGCGAAGACGAATCGAGCACCTCCTTCATGGCACGCACCACCGCCGAACGCCTCGGACAGGGGGCCAAGCCCATAGTCGCCCTGCAGCCCCAAGGTGCCCGGGCCGGTCACCTCTGCTCCTTGGATCGTCCCGCGGCAGTCGATTGAGCCTGATTGCCCCTGGAACTGCAGCGTGCCCCGTTGCGGGGTCAAGGTGAGGCCCGGCGAAAACGTGGCGTGACCGGTCCATGTACAGATGGACGTCGATGGGCCATCGGCCCGGGCCACCCCGACGGGGCCCAGACTTGCGGCCAGGATCGCTCCCAGAATCGCACTGAACACCAGTTGTTTGGCGCTCATGGCTCGAGGAACTCCAGCACCTCTGCGACGAACTCCTGGTGGTACTGGAAGACGCCGCCGTGCCCGGAGGCCGGGTAGATCCTGAGTTGGGAGTTGGGGAGACGCCGAGCCATGTCGGCCGAGTGGCTGCTGGCAACCATCACGTCCTGGTCACCGTTGGCCACGAAGACGGGCTGTCGGATGACACTGAGGTCGTGAGGCTGCTGATTGCCGAAGGCGCGGATGGCCTTGAGCTGGGCGCGGATGGCCAGCGGCGAAATGCGCTTGTCGCGATCCTTCGTGCGCTCCTTCAACCGCGACATGTATTCCTTCGCCGCCTGCTTCCCGTCCCGAGTCCGGGTGAAGAAGAGGTAGTGCTTGGGGTCCTGCAAGGTGAGCGCTCCTCGGATGTACGCTCCGACGGCGACCTTCGTGACCTTGTTGATGCCGCCGCCTCCGGCCGGGCCCGTCCCGGCGAGGATGGCCTTCCGAACGAGCTCCGGCTCCTCCAGCGTGATCACCTGGGCGACCCCACCCCCGAGGGAGAACCCGAGGAGATCGACCTGCTCCAGGCCCAGGGCGCGGATGAAGGCGACGGCGTCGCGGGCCATCGCTTCCACGGAGTGGGGTGTCGATCCCCCCGACGCGCCGATCCCCCGGTTGTCGAACGTGATCACCCGACGCTTCGCCGCGATGCCGTCAATCACCCTGGGATCCCAGTCGTCCAGCACGGCGGTGAAGTGATGCAGGAAGACCAGTGGCACTCCGGAACCTGCGCCGAGCTCCCGGTACGCGAACTTGACCCCGCCCACGTTGATGGTTTGGGTCGGCACGTCCTTCCACGTCGTGGTCACAGCCGCACCCCGGGGCGCGTAGGCCTTCGTCATCTTCTTCTCCTTGGACCGCATGATTGCAGAGTCGCAATACGAAATGTATAGTAGATAGAGATGAAACGTATGTCAATCGAAAGAGCGATGACCGCGAAGACCTACGGGCAGATGTGCCCGCTCGCTCGGTCGCTCGACGTCCTCGGCGAGCGATGGAGCATCCTCGTGATCCGGGAGCTGTTGCTCGGACCCAAGCGCTTCAAGCACCTCCTCGCCGCCCTCCCCGGTATCGGGAGCAACCGCCTCTCCGACCGGCTGCGAGGACTCGAGGACGCGGGGATCGTCCGGAAAACCGTGCTGCCGGCGCCTGCGACCGTCCCCGTCTACGAACTCACCCTCGACGGAGAGCGGCTCCGGGATCCGCTGCTCGCCCTCGGGTTGTGGGGGCTCGACCTCCCCCTCGACGAGCGAATCGACCCGGGGACCGCCCGCGCCGACCTCATCGCGCTGTGCCTCACTGCGACCCAGACCGAACTCGTGGACCCGAGTCGCCGGGAAACGTTCGAGTTCCACGTCGGCGACGAGGTGTTCCATCTGCAGCTACGAGACGGCCGGTTCCTGGCCCGGTCAGGCCCGTCGCCGACCGACCCGACCCTCAGGGTTGCCTGCGACCTTCAGGCCTTCATGGAACTCGCGCTTCGCCAGGTGACCCCATCGCAAGCGCTCAAGGATCGCCTGGTGACCATCCTCCACGGGACACGCACATCGCTGACCGAGGTCTTCCGCGTGCTGGCTTACACGCCGCCGTCACCTGATCCCGATGGGTAGGCGCAGGGCGGGCGTTCGGAACCTTCACCGGCCCGACAATACCGAGCGGCTTGGCCCTCCGCGTCACCGCTCTCAACCCGAGAAGGAACGGCACGTTCCGATTACCGGAACTGGCGTTCCTCACCGCGGTCATAGCGCGGTGAGGAACGCCGATTCGTTGTGAGGACGACCGAAGCTCGTTCTGGCGCTCCTGACCGCGGTTATCGCGCGGTGAGGAACGCCAGTCCGCGAGGCGAGCGATATTGCCGGCTACCTGAGCGACGTCTTCGTCTCTGAACCGTCCGGTAGTCCCTGCCACCCCGGATCACGACGAGCGAGTCGTCGGGAACCCGCTCGCGACGCAAACGAAAACCGCTCATCCCAGCGTCTCGAATCGTTCGACAACCTTCGCGGTTTCAATCCCCTGCCCGAGTCGCCTCCCAACCCGCACGTCGGTCGTGTCGACCATGACCGAAGTATGCCGGGAGGGTCTGACGGGTGGTCGGGGCGGGCCCGGCATCGCCAGGGCCGTGTCACAAGACCTTCCGCGGGCCCTAGGTAAGAAAAGGCCTCTGACCTGCACCTAT
>JAICGL010000349.1 GCA_025923175.1 Acidimicrobiia bacterium | reverse complement strand
TCGGCATCGATACCCCGGCCCGCCAGGCCTGCGACGATCGGGCCGACGCACATTCCGCCCTCGCCCGTCTCGGAGCGCCGGTCGTGGTGAAGATGCTCGAGCCGGTCGTCCTTCACAAAGCCGCCGTCGGCGGTGTTCGCCTCGGTGTCCGGACAGGCGCCGACCTCGACGCCGCCCTCGACGCCCTCGATACCGCCGGCGCCCGGCGGTATCTCGTCGAGGAGACTGCAGCCGCCGGTATCGACCTCATCGTCGGAGCCCGACGCGATCCCGTATTCGGGCCGGTCGTCTTGGTGGGCCTGGGCGGTGATCTGGCCGAGGATCTCGAGACCGTCGCCGTCCGGCCCGCACCGCTCAGCGAGACCACGGCGGCGGGGATGTTCGACGAACTCTTCGGTCGTTCCCTGCCGGCGGACGGCAACGGGTCGGACGGCGTACGCTTCAACCAGCGGGCGCTCACCGCCGCCGTCACCGGCCTCGGCGCGCTCCTCGTCGCCGTGCCCGAGCTCGCCGAGATCGAGATCAACCCGTTGCGTGCCACCGTCGACGGCCGGCTCGTCGCCCTCGACGTCGTGGTCGGAGGCCTCTCGGACGCCAGTACTGTCGATGTTCCCCACTCGCCCGCCCTCGCCGCAGTGGTTGATGGGCCCCGGGGGGTGGGGGGTGTCCCCCCGACAATGGCGGCGAGAGCCGCTCGGAACGGAGGTCTGTAAAGCCATGCGCCTGGCCACCATCCGCCGGCCGGACGGAACCACCGCCGCCGCTCGCCTCGACGGCGACGAGCTCGTGCTGCTCCCCCACCCCCACGTCGTCGCCCTCCTAACCGAACCAGGGTGGCGCGAAGCGGCCGCTGCGGCCAGCGGGGATCATCTCGCCCTGGCCGGGGCGGACCTCGCCCCGACCGTCCGCCCCACCAAGGTGTTCTGCGTCGGGTGGAACTATCGCAGCCACATCGAGGAGATGGGCCGGCCTCTCCCCGAGTATCCGACGCTGTTCATCAAGGTTCCCGACACGCTGACGGGCCCGTATGACGACCTGGTCGTGCCCAAGGCGTCGAGCGAAGTCGACTGGGAGGTGGAGCTCGGCGTGGTCATCGGCACCCCGGCGCGCCGGGTCGACACGGCGGCGGCCGCGGCCTGCATCGCCGGCTACACCGTCGTCAACGACATCTCGATGCGGGACTGGCAGAACCGCACACCCCAGTTCGACCAGGGCAAGAACTTCGAGGCCTCGACGCCGGTCGGCCCCTTCCTCGTCACCGGCGACGAGCTCGGCGACCCCAAAGGAAAGGGAACTGTTGACCTCGAGGTCACCTGCCGGGTCGACGGCGAGACGATGCAGAACGGCCGCACCTGCGACCTGTTGTTCAAACCGGCCGACATCGTGAGCTACGTCTCGCAGTTCACGACGCTGCAGCCGGGCGATCTCATCGCCACCGGCACGCCGTCGGGCGTGGGCGCCGGCCGCAACCCGAAGGTGTTCCTCGCTCCGGGCCAGGTCCTCGAAACGGCCATCGAAGGGATCGGCACGTGCCGCAATCTCATGGTGGAGGACAAGGAATGAATGCCGACGAGGTTCGAGCGGAGAACGCCCGGCTCGACGAGGCGCTCCTCGAGGAGGCACAGGGCTTCGACCCGACCCGGCTCACCCTTGCGCCGGAGGGCGAGTGGTCGGCTGCGCAGGTCATGGCCCACCTCGGTGAGTTCCCTCGCTTCTTCGCCGGCGAACTGCGCCGCTGGCGCGATGACCCGTCGGCCGTGATCGGCCGCACGATCGAGCATCCGGTGCGGCTGGCGGCGGTGGAGTCTCCGGCCAAGGTGCTCGGTGCGCTGGTCGCCGGGATGCACTCGGCCTTCACCGAACTCGCCGCCGAACTCGAGAAGCTCCGCGACGACGACATCGAGGCCAAGACGGAGAACGTGAAGTACGGCACCGAGCCGCTCTCCGCCTTCTTCGACCGCTACGTCATCGGCCACAAGGCCGGTCACCTCGACCAGCTCCGGGCATTGGCGGCGGAGCCATGATGCTCCAGGGCTGCGTCCCCTTCCCGGGCGAAGTCGCCGAGCGATACCGCCAGGCCGGCTACTGGCGGGGCGAGCGGCTCGGCGACCTCCTGCGCCGCTGGGCGGAAGCCGGCGGTGATCGGGTTGCCGTGAGCAGCCGCGACGGGAAGATGACCTATGCCGAGCTCGATGCCACCGCCGACCGGGTCGCGGCCGGGCTGCGCCGCATGGGCCTGGCCAAAGGCGACCGGGTCGTCTTCCAGCTGCCCAATGTCGTCGAGTTCCCGGCGGTCGTGTTCGGCCTCCTGCGCCTCGGTGCATTGCCGATCTTCGCCCTGCCCCCGCACCGGGAGCACGAGATCAATTACCTGGCCTCGCACGCCGAGGCAGTGGCCTACATCGCCAGCGACACGTTCGGCGGGTTCCAATACGGCGAGCTCGGCGCCGCCGCCCGCAAGGAGGCGCCATCGCTACAGCACGTCCTCCTCCTCGACGGGCCCGACGACGAGCGCTCGGGGGGTTCACCAGCCTCCCCCAATCTGCACAACAGTGTGGTCAATCTCCGCCGCCTGCTCGACGAACCGATCGACCCCGCCGAGGCTCGCGCCGCGGCCGACGCCGATCCGCCCGACGCCTCCGACGTCGCCTTCTTCCTCCTGTCGGGCGGCACGACCGGGCTGCCGAAGCTGATCCCCAGGACCCACGAGGACTACGCCTACAACGTCGCCGCATCCGCCGATGTCTGCGGTCTCAACCCGTCCACCGTCTACATGGTGGCGCTCCCCGCGGCACACAACTTCCCGCTCGGCTGCCCCGGGATCATGGGCACCCTGGCCGCCGGCGGTCGGGTCGTCATGGCGCCGTCGCCCAAGCCCGAAGACGCCATGGCCGTGGTCGAAGCCGAGCAGGTCACCATCACCGCGCTGGTCCCGGCCCTGGTGATCCGGTGGTTGGAAGCCAACGCCGGCGAACGGTTCGACCTCTCCAGCCTCGAGATGCTCCAGGTCGGCGGCGCCCGCCTCGCCCCCGAGGTCGCGCTGCGCATCGGCCCGGCGATCGGCTGCAAGGTGCAGCAGGTCTTCGGGATGGCCGAAGGGCTTCTCAACTACACCCGGCTCGACGACCCCGACGAGGTGGTGGTCGGAACGCAGGGCCGGCCGCTGTCGCCCGCCGACGAGATCCTCATCGTGGGCCCCGACGACCAGCCGGTGCCGGACGGCGAGGCGGGCGAGCTCCTCACCCGGGGCCCGTACACGATCCGGGGCTACTACCGGGCCGACGCCCACAACGCAAAGGCCTTCACCGCCGACGGCTTCTACCGCACCGGCGACATCGTCCGCCGCGACGAGGGCGGCAACCTCATGGTCGAAGGACGGGCCAAGGACCTCATCAACCGGGGCGGCGAGAAGATCTCCGCCGAAGAGATCGAGAACCTGCTGCTGGCCCACCCGGCCGTGCGGGAAGTGGCGGCGGTCGCCATGCCCCATCCAGTCCTCGGCGAACAGACCTGCGCCTACCTCGTGCTGCGCCCCGACCCCGGGGGCTCGGGGGTGTCCCCCGACAGCAACACGCTCGACCTGGCGGCCCTGTGCGCCTACCTCGAAGAGCGCCGCGTCGCCCGGTTCAAATGGCCGGAACGGCTCGAGATCCTCGACGCCCTGCCCGTCACCAACGTCGGCAAGGTCGACAAGAAGAAGCTGCGGGATGACATCGCCGCCAAGTTGGAGGGAGGGTCATGAACGACGCCCTCGACGATTTCTACGCCGAGCTGCGAGCGCACCACCTGGAAGCGCTGTGGCGCATCAACACGAAGATCATGCCCTTCGAACCCCGGCCCCGGGCCAAGGCCTGGCTGTGGCGCTACGAGGACCTCGCCCGCCTCGCCGAACTGGCCGGAAAGCTCGTCCCCATCGACCGGGGCGGCGACCGCCGTGTGCTGGCCGCCATCAACCCCGGCCTCGTCGAGGCGTACGGCGATTCGGTCTATGGCGCCACCGCCACGTTGTGGGGCGCCGTGCAGTACCTCGGCCCGCACGAGTCGGCGCCAGGCCATCGGCACAGCCCATCGGCGCTGCGCTTCATCGTGGAGGGGTCGGGTGCGTGGACGACCGTCGACGGCGTGCGGCTGCCCATGGCGCCGGGCGACCTCGTGCTGACCCCGGCCTACGCCTGGCACGACCACCAGAACAACTCTGACGAGCCCATGGCATGGTTCGACGGGCTCGACCTCCCGCTGGCCTGTTACCTCGACGCCCAGTTCTTCGAGTTCTATCCGACGGGTGAGCTGCAGGAGGAGGGCTGCGGCGGTTCCCCGCCACCCACCGGCGCGCAGCCGGGCGTGCGCTCCTCGTTGCTCAAGTACCCCTGGCGCGACACGGAAGCGGCCCTCGAAGCCGGCCGGGCGAACCCCGATCCCCACGACGACGTCCTGCACCGTTACACCGATCCCGACACTGGCGGCCCGGTGCTCCCCACGCTCGACGCCAACATCCAGTTGCTGCAGGCCGGCGTCCGGACGCAGCCGCACCGCCACGTCCACTCCGTCGTCTACCAGGTCTTCCGGGGTCGGGGCGAGACGATCATCGACGGCGTCCGCTTCGCCTGGGAGCGGGGCGACATGTTCGCCCTCCCGCCGTGGGCGGCCCACGAGCACCACGCGGTCGACGGCGACGCGCTCCTCTTCAGCATCACCGACGGCCCCGTCCTCCGGGCCCTCGGCCTGGAGCGGGTCCTCGGCCTCGACGCTCCCCAGGAGATCACCGGCGAGTTCGCATAAACCTTGCCCTCCAAGTACGTTGCTCTAATGAACTGACTCGGAGGACGCGCTATGGCTCAGGACACACCCATCCTCGTGACGGGCGCCGGCGGCG
>JAICGL010000348.1 GCA_025923175.1 Acidimicrobiia bacterium | reverse complement strand
TCGGCCTGGATGCGCAGCAGCTGCTTCTTGTAGTTCCACTCGTACAGGGCCTTGCTCTCGTCGAGGCCCTCGTAGCACTGGAGCCGGATGAGCCGCGACCCGGTCGTGGCCGCGATCGCTTTGGCCAGCTCGGTCTTGCCGACCCCCGCCGGGCCCTCCACGAGGACGGGCTTCTCCAGCCGGTCGGCCAGGAACACGACCCCGGCGGTGGACTGGTCGGCCAGGTAGTCGACGCGCCGCAGCGCTTCCTGGACGGCGTCGACGGACTCGAAGCGCTCTGCCATCTGGCTGGTTCCGCCTTTCGAGGGTGCGGACCGATGTTGGGTTGCGTGAAAAGACTAGCGGTCGGTCGGGCGGATGGCCGGAGAGACGCCCCGCCCCTCAGCCCGACCGACCGCTCAACACCGGGTCTGCCCGTCGCCCCACACGACGTACTTGTAGGTGGTGAGCTCCCGCAGGGCCATCGGCCCCCGGGCGTGGAGCTTCTGGGTGGAGATGCCGATCTCGGCGCCGAAGCCGAACTCCTCCCCGTCGGTGAAGCGGGTGGAAGCGTTGACGGTGACGGTGCCGGCGTCGACCGCGCCGACGAAGCGGCGGGCGGCGGCGACGTCTTCGGTGACGATGGCCTCGGTGTGGCCGGTGCCGAACCGGTTCACGTGGGCGACGGCCGCCTCGAGGTCGGGCACGACCGCCACCGACATCTTGAGAGCCAGGAACTCCCGGCCGAAGTCGTCGTCGGTTGCTTCCCCCATCGACGGCACCAGCCTCCGGGAGGCTTCGTCGCCGACGAGCTCCACGCCCGCGTTCTGGAGGGCGCCGGCCACCCGGGGCAGGAACCCGCCGGCCACCGCCTCGTGGACCAGGAGCGACTCGGCGGCGTTGCACACGCTGGGCCGCTGCACCTTGGCGTTGATGACGATGTCGAGTGCCCGGTCGAGGTCGGCGGCCGCGTCGACGTAGACATGGCAATTGCCGTCGCCGTCGATGACGTAGGGGACCTTGGCGTTGTCGAGGATCGACCGCACCAGCGACGGCCCGCCCCGGGGGATCAGGCAGTCGACATACCCGGTGAGCTGCATGAGCTCGACGGCCGCTTCGTGGGAGACGTCCTCCACGAGGAGGACCGAGTCCTCGGGGAGGCCGGCTTTGGCCGCCCCTTCCCGCAGCAGGGCGGCCACCGCCTGATTGGAGCGCAGGGCGGTCGACGAACCGCGCAGCAGGGCGGCGTTGCCGGACTTGAGGCAGAGCCCGCCGGCGTCGCTCGTCACGTTGGGCCGGTTCTCGTAGATGATCGCCACCACGCCGAGCGGCACCCTGACCCGGGAGATCTCGAGGCCGTTGGGCCGCTTCCAGCCGTCGAGGACCTCACCGATGGGGTCGGGCAGGGCAGCGACCTTCCGCAGGCCCCCGGCCATAGCGGCCAGCCGTGCCTCGGTCAGCCGCAGCCGGTCGAGGGGCCCGGCCTCCATCCCGCCGGCGGCCGCGGCTTCCAGGTCGGCGGCGTTGGCCGTCATCACGTCGCTGATTCGCTGCTCGAGGAGGTCGGCCGCGGCGTGCAGGGCTTCGTCCTTGGCCGCGGTCGATGCGGTCGCCAGCACCCGCGACGCCGCCTTGGCCCGCCGCCCGAGATCGGCGATGGACGAAGAAGAGGAGGTCTCCATGGGGTCATCGTACCGGCGGCGTCGGGACGCTCTCCTGCCGTGGGGCGGCTGAGGGGAGGCTGGGAAATACGACGGCGAGGCGCAGACCGGCGTTGCTACGCTGAGGTTGCCGGGGGCGAAAGCGACAATGCTCTTGTCCGCCGGAGGCCGATGGGGACGATCCCGGCAGAGTTGTCACGGGGTGCTTCAGGTTTCGGTCCGGTCGTGCGACGTTGAGGCCCGCCAGCGAGCGGGAGAGGACTGGGGACTCATGGATCGTGGGCTGAAGTGGAGACTGTCGCAGGGTCATCCCCTTGACGACTATCCCCGCGAGCGTTCGACGGATCCCCTCTCGACCGTCCTCGGTTCCATGGTCGGCACGTTCTCGGTGGTGTCGATCACCTGGATGGTGGTGCTCGGCTTCGTCGGCGGCAACGTCCCGGTCATGGGCTGGCAGCTGCCCGGCGGCCTCGCCGGCGGGCTCGCCTGGCTGATGGTGGTCGCCAGCCTCGGCATGCTCCTCCTCTGGTTCGTTCCGCTGTTGCTGTCGACGCTGGCCTATGCCGGGCTGTCACGCCTGGCGCCCGCCCTGGCCCGGGCGACCAAGCGCCCGAGGCGCCTGCAGCACCAGGCCCGCAGCCCCATTTCCCGGGCGGCATAACCACCAACTTCGCGTTCGGCCCGAAATTGGCGAAAGCGGACGCCGGATAACCTCCAAAAGGACTTTGCTGCTGCGCGGCGAACCTTGAGGTCGACCCCCTCATCTGCTGTCTCGCCGCCATGACGGTTCTTGGCGATTTCCGGAGGTGCCATGCCCAGGGCCGCCGTGGTCCTCCTGTCCCTCGCGCTCGTCGCGGGGAGCGCGACAGCCGCGATGTCATCGACCCCCCTGCCCTCGGGGTACCAGGTCGTGGTCGCCGCCAGCATGTACTCCGGTGTGGACTACGTGAAGTTGAAGAAGCCGGACGGGACGCCGGTCGTGGCGCATGTGGCCCGCATTCTTCCCAACGCCCCCGTCGATTTCCGTTTGGTGAACGCCGACGACAAGGTCTCGGCCAGCCACCGGGACCTCGAGCTGACGAGTTCCATGTGCGGTCGGGTGCGTTGCGTCGTTGGCGTGAATGGCGATTTCCACAAGTTGGGCGTGCCCGTCGGCGGAATTGTCAGCGACGGTCGCATGCTCAAGTCCCCCGATCCCGGCCGCGCCCAACTCACGGTCACGACCCAGGGCGACCTCGTGGCCGGCCCGCTCTCCTGGACGGGGACCCTGACCGCAGCTGACGGCGTGCAGATCCCGGTTACCGCCGTCAACACGGCCCCGTCGGCCAACGGGATGGCGCTCTACACCCCGGCCTTCGGCGCCAGCACGCCGCTTTCGGCCCGGACCGAGCTCCTCGTCAAGGCGCCGGCGTCGATCGGCGCCGTGAACAAGGTGACCGATCTTGAGGTGACGGGCCTCCGGGCGGGCGCCGGGCCCATCCCGTCCGATAGCGCCGTCCTCTCCGGCGACGGCCTGGCCGCCCAGCAGCTCGTCGACCTGATGGCCCGGCAGCAGGCCGGAATGGCGCCGAGCGCCCGGCTCCTCGTGAGCTCGCCGATCTCCGTCTCGGCCAGTCTGGGCGTGGAGCCGGTCGTGCTGCGCGACGGTGCCCGAGCGCCGGGCTGGCGGGACCCGAACCTGATCAACCCTCGCCAGCCCCACACCCTCATTGGCTGGAACAAGGCCGGTGAGACCTATTTCGTCGCCGTCGACGGCCGGTCGGACGATTCGGACGGCGTCACCATGGCCCAGGCGGCCGACTTCCTCCTCGGTCTCGGAGCAACCGATGCCGTTAGCCTCGACGGCGGCGGCGGAACGACCTTCGTGGCGGGCAAATCCGTCTGGAACCGCCCCAGTGATGGGTCGGAGCGTGGCGCCGTCAACGCGTTCGTGGTGACGGCGAAGCCGGGCCTACCCCTTCCGCCGGCGGCGCCGCCCAAGCCGGCTCCGCCTCAGGCACCGTCGGGATCGACCGGTTCACCTGGCTCGCCCGGATCGCCCGGCTCCCCCGGGTCGCCGACCACGGGAGGCGTGCTGCCCCCTGGAACGGCCCCGGGCACCGGTTCCGTCACCGGTGGGTGGCCGACCACCACGGACGGGTCCATCTCCTGGCCGACGCCGACGGACGGCTACTCCCTCACACCGGGCGCGCCGACAAGCAGGCTTGGCGGCAAACCCGCCGAGCCAACGGTCGTGGTCAGCCCGGCCTCGGCCGGTACCCGGGTGCTGCCCGGGGTAGCCGGGGCACGCCTGGTCCTCATCGACCCGCCCGCCAGTAGCGCCGCTGCGGCCGAGGAGTCCGCGCTCGCCGCGACCAGCGGCACCTTGACCAAACGGGCCGGTCGCAAGGGGTCGACCACGTCGACCGCCGGCGATTCTTATCTCCAGGGCTATCTTCCCGGCGCGGCGTCGTACCGCGACGGCGATCTCAACTGGGGCAAGGGCCTGAGAGCCATCGCTGCGCTCGGCATCGGGAGCATGGCAGGGGCTCTCTTCGTCCACCGGCGGCGCCAGCCGCTCTTCAGCTTCTAGCGGAGCGCCATCACGGCAGGACGACGAGATCGTCCCGGTGGATCACCTCGTGCGGCGCGCCCTCGGGCAGGTCGCTTGTCCGGGAGCCGGCCAAAGCGGCCAGCGCCACTGAGCTGTACCTGACGAGACCCTTGGCGAACGGCCGGCCGTCGGGGCCGATGACCTCGACGGCATCGTCGGAATCGAAGCTGCCCTCGACCGCCCGCACCCCGGCGGGGAGGAGCGAACGGCCCGACTCCACGAGCGCCCGGCGGGCGCCGTCGTCGACGACCAGCCGCCCGTGGGCGCCCTGAGCGAAGGCGATCCACAGCTTGCGGCTGTTGAGCCGCTTGGCCCGGGGCAGCACCACCGTGCCAACCGCCTCCCCTTCGACGGCCCGGGGGATCACATCGGCCAGGGAGGCGGCGGCGATGACCGCCCGCACCCCCGACCAGGCAGCGATCTTTGCCGCCGCCAGCTTCGAGGCCATCCCGCCGCTCCCCCGGTCGCTGCCGGTCCCGCCGGCCACGGCCTCGAGAGCTGCGTCGACCTCGGCGATCTCCTCGATGAGGGTGGCCTCCTCGTCGACCCGGGGATCCGCGGTCATGAGGCCCGACGTGTCGGTCAGGAGCAGGAGAAGGTCGGCGCCTACGAGGTGCGCGACGAGGGCGGCCAGGCGGTCGTTGTCGCCGTAGCGGATCTCGTCGTC
>JAICGL010000347.1 GCA_025923175.1 Acidimicrobiia bacterium | reverse complement strand
GCTTGCCCCGCTCCCGGGCGGTCACGTGCCGCCACACCTCGTCGTAGGCCCGCCGTGCACGACGGACTGCGGCGTCGACCTCCGCCTCACCGCCGCCTTCCACGGTGGCCACCACCTCGCCCGTGGCGGGATTGAAGACGTCGAACGTGTCCTCCGCCCGGCCCGACGACCACGGTCCTTTGAGGGCCGGCAGCGGGGGAGTGGCCGGCGGGCTCACGCCGAGCGCATTTCGTCCAGGATTGCTTTGCGGGACTCCCCGAACCATTCCAGCGCCTGTGGATTGGCCAGGCTGTCCCGGCTGGCCACCGTGTCGATCTCCGCCCCGAGCAGCAGGCGCTTGACGGGGATCTCGAGCGTCTTACCCGTGAGCGTGCGCGGCAATTCCGGAACGGCGAAGATCCGGTCGGGGACATGACGGGGTGACACCTGTTCCCGGATCGTGCGGCGGATCCGGTCCACCAGTCCGTCGTCCAACGTCGCGCCCTCGGCCAGCACCACGAACATCGGCATCACGTCGACGCCGCGGTCGCCGGGCAGGTCGACCACCAGCGCGTCGATGACCTCGTCGAGCGTGAGCACGGCGCGGTACAGCTCCGCCGATCCCATCCGGACGCCACCCCGGTTGATGGTGGCGTCACTGCGGCCGTACAGAATCCCGCTGCCCCGGGGCGTGAGCTCCAGCCAGTCTCCGTGGCGCCAGACGCCCGGATACATGTCGAAGTACGCCTCCCGGTACCGGCTCCCATCGTCGTCGCCCCAGAAGGAGATCGGCATCGCCGGCATCGGCTTGGTGATCACCAGCTCGCCGGTCTCGCCAACCAAGGGCCGACCCTCGGGATCCCAGGAGTCGACCGCCACGCCCAGCGCCCGGGCCTGCAGCTCGGCGGGGTAGACCGGCAGCCAGGGCACCCCGCAGATGAACGGGCCGGCGACATCGGTCCCGCCGCTCGACGAGTTCAGCCAGATGTCGGGTCCGAGTTCCCGGTAGACCCACTCGAACCCGTCGGCCGAGAGGGCCGAACCAGTCGATCCGACCGAGCGCAGCGCCTCAAGCGTCCGGCCGTTCGAACGGGGGTGCACACCGGCTTTCATGCACGAGACGATGTAGCTCGCGCTCGTGCCGAACAGCGTCATGCCCGTCTGCTCGGCCAACTCCCAGAGGACGTCGAGGTCGGGATGTCCCGGGTTCCCGTCATAGATGATGATCGACGCCGGGCTGAGCAGCATGCCGAGCATCACGTTCCACATCACCCAACCCGTGGTGGAGAACCAGAACAGCCGGTCGCCGACCTTGGCGTCGAAGTGGAAGTGCACATACTTCAGTTGGTCGACCAGCATCCCGCCGTGCGAGTGGACGATCGGCTTCGGCAGCCCCGTCGTCCCCGACGAGTAGACGACCCAGAGAGGATGGTCCGACGGTACCCGCTCGAACTCCAGGCCACCGGAGTCGGGCTGTTCGAAGTCCTCCCACAACACGGCGTCCCGCAGGCCCGACAGGTCAGCGTCGGGGTCGAGGTAGCGCAGCACGACCGTCCGGCGCACCGAGGGCAGCGCGTCCTGCAGCGCCCGCACTTCGCCGAGGCGCGAGAAGTCCTTCCCGCCGTAGCGGTACCCGTCGACCGCCAGCAGCACGGTCGGCTCGATCTGGGCGAAGCGGTCCACCACGCTGCGGACGCCGAAGTCCGGTGAGCACGCCGACCACACCGCCCCCAGACTCATACAGGCCAGCCCCGCCGCCATGGTCTCGGGGATGTTCGGCAGGAAGGCCGCCACCCGATCGCCGACACCCACGCCCGCGGCCCGCAACCCGGCGGCCATCGCCGCCGTCCGGGCCCGTAGCTCGCCGAAGGTCCACGACGCCGGTGCGTGCCGCTCAGAGGCGAACTGCACAGCCAGGTCGTCGTCGGCCTTCCCCCGGAAGATGTGCTCGGCGTAGTTCAGCCGGGCGCCAGGGAACCACTCGGCGCCCGGCATCTCCCGCCGGCCGAGGACGGCGTCGTAACTGGGGTCGGCCACCACCTCGAAGTAGTCCCAGACCGAGGCCCAGAAGTCATCGGGGTGGTCGACCGACCACCGCCACACCGACTCGTAATCACCGATGTCGAAATGCACGCCGCGCTGCTCACCCAGCCACCGGCAGAACCGGGTGAGCTGCGCCCGTTCCTTGCGCTCGTCCGACGGAACCCAGAGCGGCTCGATCACCTGAGCCGCGCTAGGCGAAGTGGGGGATGACCTTCTCGCCGAACAGCTTGATGGCCTCCATCGCCTTCTTGTGCTCGGGCCCGTTGGGGTGGCGGAACCGCATCACGAAGTAGTCGGTGCCGAGGTCCCGGTTCCACTTCTCGATCTGCTCGATGCAGTCCTCGGGTGAGCCCATGATGAACCGGTCGGTGGCCACCTTGTCGATCGTGAACTCATCGGCTGACTTCAGGTCCTTGATCCAGGGGTCGACCTGCTCGTTGTAGCCGCCGACCTCGTAGTAGAAGCGGTGCGAGGTCATCACGTACTCGCCGTACTCCGCCACCGCCTGCTCGTAGGTGGGGGCGACCCAGCACTCCCGGAGCACGGTGATGGCCGGTGTCTGGCCGTTGTCCTGGGCCGACTTCTTGTAGATGTCGGCGAACATGTTGAACGTCGGCAGGGTGTTGATGACATCGGTGATCCACCGGTCGCCGATCCGGCCTGCCCGGCGCAGCCCCTGCGGGGTCCATGCGGCGCACCAGATCTCCGGACGCGGCTTCTGCACCGGCTTCGGGGTGACGTTGATGTTCTCGAATGTGTAGTGCTCGCCCTTGAACGTGAAGTTGCTCTCGGTCCAGGCCTGCTGGACGAACCGCACAGTGTCGTCGAAGAGCACACCCCGCTGGCTCATGTCGACCCCGAAGGCGTCGAGGTCGGCGTCGACGTACCCGGCTCCGAGGCCAAGTTGGAGCCGGCCGTTGGAGATCACGTCGAGCAGCGCGGTGTCCTCCGCCAGGCGGACGGGGTGGTACAGCGGCGCTAGGGCGACGCACGTGCCGACCTTGAGCGTCGTCGTCTCCCGGGCGATGCCGGTGGCGACCATCAGCGGGTTGGGGAAGTAGCCGTCGGGCTGCTGGTGGTGCTCGGTGATCATGCACGAGTCGAAGCCGACCTCCTCGGCCAGTTTCGCCTCGGCGACGATCTCCTCGTAGACCCGGACCATCTCCTTCCCGTCGGGGTAGTCCTCGGTGCAGGGGAAGATCCCAAACTTGATCCTGGGCATCGGTCTCTCCTTGCCGGACTAGAGCGTCGAGCGACCGTATGCCCCTACCCGAACGAGCCTCAATGGGGAAGCCCATAACCTCGTGGGGCAGTGCTTGTGGCCGATCACAAGAGGCCGAGCAGGTCGGCGGCGTTGCCGCCGAGGATTCGTGCCCGGTCCTCCTCGGTGAGCCCCGGGGTGGCGTCCACCAGCCCGACCGGGTCGTAGAAGCCCATGTCGTAGGGATAGTCCGTACCGACCACCACTCGGTCGGCCCCCATCTGCTGCACCAGAAACCCGAGATGAGCCGGGTCGTAGACGAGGCAGTCGACAAAGATCCGCCGCAGGTAGCTGCTCGGCGGATGGGCGGGGATGTGGTGGCGCCCCTCGGGCCGCTCCCGCCAGGCGTGGTCCATCCGGGAGGCGTAGAACGGCAGGTAGCCGCCGCCGTGCGCCACGCAGAGCCGGAGATCGGGAAGCTCCTCGAGGACACCGCCATGGATCAGCCGGGTGACCGCGATGGTCGACTCCAGCGGGTTCCCGATCACATTGGTCAGGTAGTAGTCCATGAGCCGGTCGCCCTGCGTGAACCCATGCGGGTGGATCATCACGACGACGCCGAGTTCGGCCGCCCGGACGAAGAACGGCAGGAAGCGGAGGTCGTCAAGGTCGACGCCGTTGACGTTGGTGCAGATCTCGACGCCGCGCAGACCAAGCTCACCCACGGCGAAGTCGAGCTCGGCCACCGCGGCGTCGACGTCCTGCAGCGGAACGGTGGCCAGCCCGGAGAACCGGTCCGGATACTTGCCCACCAGCTCGGCCAGGTGATCGTTCTGGAGCCGGGCGAGCTTCCAGCCGAGCGCCGGGTCTGCCCAGTAATAGAACTGCGGGGGAGCGACCGACAGCACCTGGACGTCGACGCCCATGCGGTCCATGTCCTCCAGCCGCCGGACGGGGTCCGTCAGCTTCGGGGCGAGCCCTGCGAAGTGGGCGGCGTTGTAGGCCTTTGTCTCGTCCCCGCTGTAAAAGGTGAAGGGATCTGCCCGGCACGAGCCGAGCACCGGCCCGAGCCCCAGTTCGTCGACCAGCTGGGCGCAGGCGGGCGTGGCGACGTGGCAGTGGAGATCGACAACCCTCAGGAGCCCGGCTCCCCCAGGACACGCTCGATCAGGAAGGCGAACTGGAACTGCAGCAGGGCTTCGGGATCGTGACAGTTGATCCCGAGCAGCTCCTCAATGCGCCGGAGGCGGTAGCTGATCGTGTTCGGATGGACGATCAGCGCCTCGGCGGTGGCGGCAACGCTGAAGCCCGAGCCGAGGAAGGCCCGAAGCGTCTCGACCAGCGTGGTGTCGCGCCGTCCGTCGTACTCGTAGAGTGGCCGCAGCACGCCGTGCATGAAGTCGATCAGCTCCTCGGGGCGCTTCACCTGCAACAGCAGGCGGTAGATCCCGAGGTCACCCAGGGCCACGACCCGGTCACGCTGGCCCGCCCGCTCCACGAGGTCGAGCGCCCCCGCCACCAGCCGGTAGGCGTCGCCGTACTCCGTGACCGCCGTGCTCGGCGGACCCAGCCCGACCGACACCGGCCCGACGTAGGGCCGGATCTGGGTCCGAAGCGTCTCGGCCAGCTCGGCCGCCGCCGGCTCGCCGTCGCCGGCCGGCCACAGCACGATGACGTCCT
>JAICGL010000346.1 GCA_025923175.1 Acidimicrobiia bacterium | reverse complement strand
GTGGCCGGAGAGTTCGCGGGCGTCACGCCGCCCGGCGTCGGCTTCCGGGCGGCCACCGACGACCCCTCCACGATTCTCCGGCGGCCGTACCTGGTCGCCATCAATGCCAAGACCGGAGCACTCCTCGACTGGGACGCGGCACCGAGCGACGCAGTGCTATCGCTCGCCGTGTCTCCCGACGGCCGGCGCCTCTACGCCGGAGGTCGGTTCCGGCGGATCGGAGGCGGATCCGCCGGTCGGATCGCCGCGCTCGATGTCTCCACCGGCCGGCTCGACCCGACCTTCCAACCGCCGCCGGCCAACTCGGGAGTCCGGGCCATGGCCCTGGCGGGCGACACGCTTTATATCGGAGGCAACTTCACCAGCATCGGAGACGCGTCGCGCCCCGGTGTCGCCGCCCTCGACGCCGATACCGGGGCGCTTCGCACCGGCTTCGTCCCGCCGGTCAACACCGGTGGCCGCTACACGGGCCAGACCGGCATTCCCACCGAGGACGGAGAACCCGGCCTTGTCTATGACATGGCGGTCACCGCCGACGGCCGCCTCATCGTGGCCGGCACGTTCCTCCACTTCGGAGGGCAGGGGGGGCTGCTCGTACTCGACGGAACGACCGGCCACGCCACCTCGTGGCAGCCCAGCATCGGTCGTCCCGTCCATGGCGTGACCATCTGGCCGGGCGACGGCCAGACGTTCTTCGCCGCGGCGGGCGGGACGGGCGGGGTGGTCGACGCCTATCGGCCCGATGGCCCTGTCCAGTACGTGTGGCGCCACCGGGTCGACGGCGACGCGATGGACGTGGCCGCCACTGAGACGCGGGTGTTCCTGGTCGGGCACTACGACTGGGTCCTCGGCAAGAACACCATCTGCGCCGATCCGCCGTGCACCGGAGGCAAGGAGGGTGACGTGATGAACCGCCACATCTCCTCGTTCGATGCGGAGAACGGCGCACACGACGTCGACTACGCCCCGCAGCTGAACACACCGCAGGGGCCCTATGTCGCCCTCGTCGGCCGACGGCACCTCTACGTCGGCGGTGACTTCACCGAGGTCAACGGGCAGCCGCAGCCGGGCTTCGTCAAGTTCCCGGCCATCGGCTGACCAAGGCCCCAGCTCAGCCGGGCGGGGCGAAGAACTCCAGGGCGTTGTTGTCGGGGTCGCGGAAGGAGAGGCCCGAACCGTAGGGGGCGTCGACGATCCCGCCGTGGGCGATGCCCAGGTCGTTGAGCCGGGACTCCCACTGCTCGAGCTCGCTGCGGCTGGGGACGCCGAAACCAACGTGGTCAAGGCCGGGGCGCAGCTCGCTGAACGGCTCGTCGCTCACCGGGTTCGGATGCTGGTGGATCCCGAAGAGGGATCCGCCGTCGAGCGCCCACACAACGTGGTGGAACTGGCCGGTGTCCTCGTCGAGCACCGCTTTGGCGTCGAAGAGTCGCTCGTACCACGGCCTGCTGGTGCCGAGGTCGTTGACGGTCACCGCCACATGGGCAAGCCCTGGAAATGCCATCATTCTCCCCCTTTTCGAGTCCGGAGCCCGGAGGCTACTCGGCCCCGGTTCCCTCGGCTCCGGTTCCCGGCCGGGTTCCAATTCCTACCCTAGGGGGGTATAGTATCTGGCATGCCCGGTTACGAGATGTCCAAGGATCAGCTGATGGCCCGCCTCCGCCGTGTCGAGGGCCAGATCAGGGGCCTCCAGCAGATGGTGGAAGCCGACCGGTACTGCATTGACGTGCTGACGCAGATCTCGGCCGTCACGAAAGCGCTCCAAAGCGTTGCGCTCGGGATGCTCGACGATCACCTGCGGCACTGCGTGGCCGATGCCGTCTCCGCCGGGGGCCCCGACGGCGAGCGGAAGCTGGCCGAGGCCACCCAAGCGATTGAACGTCTGGTGAAGAGCTGATGCACCATCACCACCACGACCATGTCGCCATGTTCAGGCGGCGGTTCTGGCTGAGCCTGCTGCTCACCGTGCCGATCGTCGCGACCAGCCACATGGTGATGGACTGGCTGCGCTACGACCTCGACTTTGCCGGGACGGAGCTCATCGGCCCGGTGCTGGGCACGGGCCTCTTCTTCTGGGGCGGCTGGCCGTTTCTGTCCGGTGGACGGGAGGAGGCCCGTGACCGCCGGCCGGGGATGATGCTGCTCATCGCCATGGCCATCAGCGTCGCCTACGGCGCGTCGCTCGCCACGAGCCTCGGGTGGTTCGACCTGGAGTTCTGGTGGGAGCTGGCCGCCCTCATCACGATCATGCTCCTCGGCCACTGGCAGGAGATGAAGGCTCTCGGCCAGGCCCGTTCGGCGTTGGCGGCGCTGGCTGAGCTTCTGCCCGACGAGGCCGAGCGGATCGCGCCCGACGGCAGCCTGGAAACGGTGGTGCTCGACGCCCTGCGAACCGGGGACCTCGTCCTCGTGCGGCCCGGCGGGCGGGTTCCGGCCGACGGCCTGATCGCCGACGGCGAGGCCGAACTCGACGAGTCGATGGTGACGGGCGAGTCCCGGCCGGTGCCCAGGGAGCCCGGCGACAGGGTCGTGGCCGGCACGGTCGTGACCGACTCCGCTCTGCGGGTCCGAGTTGAGGCGGTGGGTGAGGAGACGGCCCTGGCAGGCATCCAGCGACTCGTGGCCGAGGCCCAGGCTTCACGTAGCCGGGCGCAAGCCCTGGCCGACCGCTTCGCCGCCCTCCTCTTCTACGTCGCCGCCGGGGCCGGCGTGGTCACGTTCGGGGCCTGGGCGCTGGCCGGCGACATTGACGCCGCCGTGATCCGGACGATCACCGTGCTCGTCATCGCTTGCCCCCACGCCCTCGGTCTCGCCATCCCGCTCGTCGTCTCGATCTCCACATCGCTCGCCGCCCGGGCCGGCATCCTGATCCGCGATCGCGCCGCCCTGGAGCGGATGCGGACCATCGACGCCGTCCTGTTCGACAAGACTGGGACGCTGACGAAGGGGCAGCACGTCGTCACCGGCATCACCGGAATTGGAATCGACGAGGCGGAAGTGTTGCGCCTCGCCGGCGGTGTGGAGTCCGACAGCGAGCACCCGCTTGCCAAGGCGATTGTGGCCGCAGCCAAGGAACGC
Source organism: Acidimicrobiia bacterium (assembly GCA_025923175.1). Taxonomy (GTDB): domain Bacteria; phylum Actinomycetota; class Acidimicrobiia; order IMCC26256; family BP-133; genus BP-133. The sequence goes on along the minus strand of JAICGL010000346.1, from coordinate 1,829 downwards.
CTCGACGGCGTGGCCCGCGCCACCGCGTTCCGCTCGATCACCGGGCGCGGAGTCGAAGCCACCATCGACGGCGAGCGTTACGCAGTCGGTGGACCGGCACTCCTGCGCGAGCGGCGGCTCACGGAGCCCGAGTTGCTCGGCGTGCAAGCGGAGGAGTGGAAGCAGCGCGGTGCCGCTGTCCTCTACCTCGTCCGGGGCGATGAGATCGCGGGAGCGATGGCCCTCGAGGACGAAGTCCGTCCGGAGGCCAAGGAGGCCGTCGCCGAACTGCGGCGCCTCGGGCGGCACGTGGTGATGATCACCGGTGACGCCCGCAACGTCGCCGAGACGGTCGGCCGCGAGCTCGGGGTCGACGAGGTGATGGCCGAGGTTCTTCCCGAAGACAAGGCGGCCAAGGTCGCCGAGCTGCACACCCGCGGCTGGTCGGTGGCGATGGTCGGCGACGGCGTCAACGACGCTCCCGCCCTCGCCGGGGCGGACGTCGGGATCGCCATCGGTGCCGGCACCGACGTGGCCATCGAGTCGGCCGACGTCGTCCTCGCCTCCAACGATCCGAGAGCGGTCGTGTCGCTCACCCGGCTGTCCGGAGCCAGCTACCGCAAGATGGTCCAGAACCTGGCCTGGGCCGCGGGCTACAACGTCGTCGCCATCCCGCTGGCCGCCGGCGCCCTGGCGTGGGCCGGGGTCACACTGGCCCCGGCCGTGGGGGCTGTCCTCATGAGCGCGTCGACGATCGTCGTCGCGCTCAACGCCCAGCTGCTCCGTCGCCTCGACCTGCGCCGGCCCTCGACGGCCGGTGCGAGCGCCTGAAAGAGAGCCCGATACCGCCATGTCCACCGCATCCGAGACTCAGACCCAAGTCGAGTTCACCGTTTCGGGCATGACCTGCGGGTCGTGCGCGGCGCGGGTGGAGCGCGCCCTGGCCAAGCAGGAAGGTGTCGAACGGGCGGCCGTCAATCTCGCCACCGAGCGGGCGGTCGTTGCGTTCGACCCGGACCGCCTCGCCGTCGGCGACCTGGTCGCCGCCGTTGGGAAGGCGGGCTACGGCCTGGCGCCGGTCACCACGGCCAGGTCGACCGAGGAGCCGGTCGACGCGGAGGCGGAGCACCAGGCCCTGTGGCTGCGGCGGGTCCTCGTCGCCTTCCCGCTCGGCGTCGCCGTGATGGTGCTGTCCATGGTGTGGATGCACGAGCCGTGGGCCCGGTGGGCGGCCTTCGCCCTCGCCACCCCGGTGCAGTTCTGGGCCGGGTGGCCCTTCCTCCAGCAGGCCGCCGTCCGGGCCCGATCAGGGGCCGCCAACATGGACACGCTCATCGCCATCGGCACGCTGTCGGCCTACTTCTTCTCGGCCGCCCAGGTGGCCTTCGGTCACCAGCACAGCGAGCACTACTTCGACTCGGCGGCCCTGATCATCGCCTTCCTCCTGCTCGGCCGGTACTTCGAGGCCCGGGCCAAGGGCCGTGCCTCTCGGGCGATTCGGGCCCTCCTCGAGCTCGGAGCCAAGGAGGCGACGCTCGTCGTCGACGGCGAGGAGCGGACGGTCCCGATCGAGCGGGTCGTGGTCGGCGATCTCCTGCGGGTCCGGCCCGGCGAGAAGATCCCGGTCGACGCCGTCGTCGTCGACGGCGCCTCGGCGGTCGACGAGTCGATGCTCACCGGCGAGTCGGTCCCGGTCGACAAGGCGCCCGGTGACGCCGTGGTCGGCGCGACCCTCAACGTCCACGGTGTGCTGACCGTGCGGGCCGCTGCCGTCGGAGCCGATACGGCGCTGGCGCAGATCGTCCGTCTGGTGGAGGAGGCCCAAGGGACCAAGGCGCCCGTCCAGCATC
>JAICGL010000345.1 GCA_025923175.1 Acidimicrobiia bacterium | reverse complement strand
CGTTGAGGGACGAGAAGATGCGGGTCAGGTCGGACTCGCTCTCCGCCGCCAGGTTCTCGGTGCCCCGCCGGGTCGTCCCCAGCTGGGCGGCGACCAGGAAGCCGACGACGCCGACCGACAGGGCGACGAGGACCCGGGCGCCAATGGGGGCCTTGGACACCGCTCCGGAGCCGCCGTCGGTGGGCTGGGTGGCCGGGCGGCGCCGTGGCCGACGCGGTCGGTGGGGTGCCGGCTCGGCAGCCGGCGGCGGCAGAGGGAGGGCGAAGTCTGCCTCAGCCACCGAACACATGACGGCGAACGGCCGCCACGTTCTGGAAGATCCGGACGCCGAAGACGACGGCCACTGCCGTCGCCAGATCGGCGCTGAGCTGGTCACCGATCCAGACGAGCAGGACGGCCACGGCGGCGTTGGTGACGAATGCCAGCACGAAGAGCCGGTCGGAGAACGTCTGCTCCAGGTGGGCCCGCAACCCTCCGAAGGACGAGTCGATGGCGGCCACAACGGCCATGGCCAGATAGCGGGACTGGTCGGGTGACACCGTCGGCCGCAACAGGAGGGCCACCGCGGCGCCGGCCACCAGGCTGAAGAGCGCGAGCATCATCGACCTCCGGGGGAAGGGGGCGGGTCGGCGGGCGCCGGATCGGTCGGTCGGGCCGACGACAGCTGGAGCGTGCCGGCGTAGGCGGGAACCACGATCTTCGACTTCTGCTTGACGGCGAACCCGAGGCCGTAGTCCTCCACCCACTGACGGAAGCGCTGGGCCACCTCCGAACGCTCGAACAGCTTCCTGTCGGCGCCGATCACCTCGACCTTGTAGGGCGGCACCAGCGGCCGGAAGTTGACCGTGATCGTCTCCCCCGCCGCCCGGATCGGCGACGTCGCCACGAGCCGCTGGCCGTTGACCGCGATCGCCTCCGCCCCCGCTGCCCACAGGGCGTTCACGACCAGCTGGAGATCCGCGTCTTGAACCGACAGTGACTCCCGATCGGATTCCGACGCCTTGGCCTCGGCGCTGTCGGAGAGGCGCACCTCGAGGCCCGGTCCCGACATCGCCGTCGTTCCGGCCCAGATCTGTACCTCCCGGAGCCGGCGGGCTTCGTCGGCCGACGAGGTCGACAGGCGGCGCCGGGCCTCGGCGACGTCGGTCCGCAGCTGGACCAACTGCTTGCCGAGGTTCTCGACTTCCCCCTGACGGGTGTGGATCAGCTTCACCAGCCCGGCCCGGCGCGACTCGGCGCCGCGCTTGGCCTCCTTGACCCCGCTCGACGCCACGAGCGTGAGGAACCCGACGAGCGCCAGCACCGCGGCCAGCGACCCTCGGATCCGCGGGGCACTCGTCACCCCGGCTCCGCCGCCAGCGCGGCCCGGATCCGGCCGACGTACTCCTGGGCCAGGGCGCGGGCGCCCCCGTCGCTGCCCCCCTCCGCCCAGACGTGGGTCAGCGGTTCCTCCGGGTCGGGCAGCACCAGCGCCCAGCCGTCGGCATGGAGCACCTTGATGCCGTCGACCAGCACCAGCTCCTTGTCCTTGGCCTGCTCCATCGTGGTGCGCATGACGGTGCCCTTCCGTTCCCACGGCGTCGACACCGTCTCATGGGTCAGGTGGACGGAGGGGAGCCCGGCCACCACCGACGACAGCGTCCGCCCGGTAGAGGCCAGCAGGCCGAGCACTTTGGCCATGGTGGCGACGGCGTCGGCGGCGGGCAGGAAGTCGGGCCAGAGGTATCCCCCGCCGCCCGTCGTACCGAAGGTGATGCCGCCGCCACCGGCGACCTCCATGAGGTGGGCGGCCGAGAGCTTCGCCCAGGCGATGGCTGCGCCGTTGGCCGCCGCGATCCGCTCCGCCTCCCGGCTGACCGTCACCGGGAGCGCCATCCGGGCGCCCGGGTAGGCCTCGGTCACGAGCGTGATCAGCGCCAGCAGGCACTCCTCGTCGGTGAGGATGTGGCCGGTGTCGTCGACGATGCGGAGGGTCTCGCCGTCGGGATCGAACACGACGCCGAGGTGGCTGCCCGAAGCCCGCACGAGGTTCTGCACCCGGGCCAGACGGCTGTCGAGATCCGCACCGGCGTGGGCGGGAGCGGTGGCGGCGAACGGGTTGACGGCCAACACCTCCGCCCCCAGCTTGGCCAGGACCGGGTTGAGTACCACCGATGCCGAGCCGAATGACGTGTCGAGCACCAGTTTGAAGGCGTGGTCCCGCACTGCCTCGACGTTGATCGAGCGGACCAGCGCCGCCGTGTAGTACTCGAGGACGCGCGGCGGGAAGACGATGTCTCCGATGTCGCCGGCGAAGGCCCGCCGGAAGTCGTCCCGGGACAGCAGCCGTTCGACCTTCCGTTTGGCGACGTCGTCGATGTCGGCGCCCTGGGCGTCGAAGAAGCGGATCTCGACGGTCGCGGCGTCGTCGGGGCTGAGCCGGACGGTGACGCCGCCCTGGGCCCGCTCCGACCGTACGTGGAACCGGGTCAGCGGGACGGGCGCCAGTTCGAGGTCCTCGACGTGGACGCCCGACAGGTTGAGGCCCGACATCACCGCCCGCTTGAGCGTGCGGGCAACGCGGGAGGTGTCCCGGGAACAGCACACGACCGAGCCCTTCTTGAGGCTGGTGCCGTAGGCGTTGGCCAGGCGGACGGCCAGCTCGGCCGTGATGTCGACGTTGGCGAGACCCTTCACGCCCCGCCGGCCGAACAGCGTGCGCTGACCCCGGCTCTCCCACACGATCGACGAGTTGACGACGGCCCCCGACTCGACGGTCTTGTAGGGGTAGATCTTGACGCCCGGGTTGACGACGGCGTCGTCGCCGACGAAGCACTCCTCGCCGAGGACGACGCCCTCCTCGGCCCGCGCACCCCGGCGCAGGTCGGCCGAACGGCCGACGATGCAGCCCCGCAGGGTGACGGCCGGCCCGACGTAGACATGGTCGTGCACGACCGTGCGCGACAGCGTCGCGTCGTGTTTCACCACCACGTTCGACCCGAGCACGGTGTACTCCCCGATCCGGGCGCCGGCTTCGATGCGGCAGTTGTCGCCGATGATGACGGGACCGGTGATCTCGGCCGCCGGATCGACGTCGGCCCCCTCCCCCAGCCAGATCCCGTCCCCCAGGCGGAACCCCGGAATCTCGACCGCGACCCGCTCCTCGAGGACGTCGCGGTGGGCCCGGTGGTAGGCGTCGACGGTGCCGACGTCTTCCCAGTAGCCGTCGACCACGAGGCCCTGGATGGCCATCCCCCGCTGCAGCGCGGCGGGAAAGACCATCTCGGAGAAGTCGACAGACTCGTGTTCGGGGATGAGGTCGAGGATCTGTGGTTCGAGCACGTAGATGCCGGTGTTGATGGTGTCGGAGAAGACCTGGCCCCACGTCGGCTTCTCCAAGAACCGCTCCACCCAGCCGTCGGCGTTGGTGATGACGATGCCGAAGTCGACGGGGTTCTCCACCCGGCGCAGGGCGATGGTGGCCAGCGCCCCTGATGCCCGGTGGGCCTTGATCACGGCGTCCAGGTCGATGTCGGACAGGACGTCGCCGGAGATCACCATGAACGTGTCGTCGAGTTCGGCGGCAGCGTTGCGGACGGACCCGGCCGTCCCCAGCGGCGTCTCCTCGGTGGCATAGCGCATCGACACGCCCAGCTCCGAGCCGTCGCCGAAGTAATTGCGGATGTGGCTGGCCAGGAAGGCGACGGTGACGACGATGTCGTCGATGCCGTGGACGGCGAGATGTCGCACGACGTGTTCCATCAGCGGCCGGTTGGCCATCGGCATCATCGGCTTGGGCTGGTTGGAGGTCAGTGGGCGGAGCCGGGTGCCCTCGCCGCCGGCCATCACCACCGCTTTCACTGGATCCCCTTCATCTGGGCCATCCTCGCAGCCCGGCCGTCGGCCAGCGCCTGCCGGGCCAGCGGCACGTAGGCGAAGGCGGCATACCAGGACAGCACGAGCCCGGCGACAGCGAACCCCCAGGCGATCACCAGTGCAGGCCGGCCCCACGGCCCCGGCGTCCCCATCATGAACACCGGGAAGGACACCATGAGCGAGAGCGTCCCCGCCTTCCCAGCCCACTGCACGTCGATCCGGCGGGCTCCGGCGGCGGCTAGCGCCAGTACCGCCACCGAGACCAGTACCTCGCGGGCCAGCACCCCCCAGCCCACGACAGCCGGCACGCTCCCCTCGATCAGCAGGGAGATCACCACCGTGCCGAGGAGGATCCGGTCGGCGGTGGGGTCGAGGACCTTGCCCAGTTCGCTCACCTGGTTGAGGTGGCGGGCGAGGTAGCCGTCGACCCAGTCGGTGCAGCCCAGCCCGGCCAGCAACCAGGCGGCGGCGGTGCGGTCGTCCTGACCGAAGAGCAGCCAGCAGAACAAAGGTACGCACGCCAGTCGGACCAACGTCACCAGATTGGGGATCGTGAGGATGCCCCTCTGGGGCGCAGGCGGCGACGGTGCCATCTCGCACGCAGTGTACGTCGCCCGACAACTTCCTTCGGGGCCACTAACCTGCCTTTGCGTGGCTGACGAGTTCGATCCCGAGGCAATGATCCAGCGCTTCAAGGAACGGGCCCAGGCGGTGAAGAGCCGGCCCCTACCCCCAGTCGCCGGCCCGGACAAGAAGCGCTTCATCGAGCGGGCCCAGGTCGACTTCATGGACTTCGCCATGATCGGCGACGCCACCGCCACCCTCGAGGACGGAGTCCTCACCTTGCAGATCGACCTGCGAGGGGCCTGAGCCGAACCTGAGACGACCCTCAGAGGCTTGTTGCACTGAGTGACAGGTTTGTCTAGGTTAGGGCCGCGTTACGGAGTAGGTGCCAGTTCAACAGCGACACCGGAGGACGGAAGGGCCCCGCCTCCCACTCGCCGCACGGCGTGTTGGCGTCTCGTGCCTTCTGCTGGGGGAGACGCGGCCTTTCGATTCAT
>JAICGL010000344.1 GCA_025923175.1 Acidimicrobiia bacterium | reverse complement strand
GGGGGGTATCTGGCGGGAGCGCGATTGATTGCGCTGCACGCTAAGGCCCAGTCGGACAGATGACCGTGCACCAGGGAGCGCTCGAAGTGTGTCCAGCAACACAGTTGTGTTGCGGCTCGACCGGTCGCGTCATCTCCGGAGCGTCAGGTGAAAGTGCGGAGATTCTGTCGAGACGCCAGGACGCTCAGGCTTCGGAGCGAATCGGATGCCATGAAGCTCGGAACCTTGACGTGGTGCCTTCACTCACCCGCGCCTGCGGGGCCGATGTGAGCAAACGCTGCCGGCGTTACCTCGGCCTCGCCCTTGACTTGCTGCCGTGGTCGGTGTTCGTCGGCCTGACGGCGTGGGTTTTGTGGGCTGCCTTCATCTATACGCCCTCGAACCTCAACTGAACCGGGAAACCGGCATCACCGACGTCGACCCAAGTGTCAGCCGCAGGGACCTCGCCCAACCTCGACGTGCCCCCGGCAGTGGACCACCTTTGAGATCAGGTCGCCCCTGAAGTCGATGTCGGTGATGCAGCAATGGAGGTCATGGCCGTCGACCTGCATGTCGTCGCGGGTCTGCCAGCCCTGCGGCTTTAGATCCACCGACACCAGGGACGCGCGGACCACATGTTCGACGATGTGGTCGAGATGGGCCATGACCGCGTCCTTGCCCCGGTGGTCTCCGGCGCCGAGTTCGCGGTCGGTTTCAACCCAAAGGACATTCGGGTCGAGCAGCGCCGCGAACAGCTCTCGCTCGGTGGGCCAGTTGGCGAAGTGACGGTACGCATCCCTGAGAACCTGTTCCTGACCGGGCACCACGACCACCTCCCGTCCGACTTGCTCAGCCTCTCGCCCCGCCGTCCTAAAAGCAACAGTTGACCGCCCGGGCTCACCTACGGCGCGATGCGTTCGCCGTAAGCCTCGCAGTCGGCGTTGTCGCAGACAAAGTCGGTGTCGAGGACATGGGACAGCTCGGCCGGGAGGGTGGTGACACCACAGTAGGGGCAGATCGGAGCCCGCCCCTCGTCAGGATCTGTTTCGTCCCAGCCGACCATGGAACGAGTCTCGCATGGTTCGTGACCGTCGGCTCCTGCGGCCAAGATGGCGGGATGAGCAGTGGCGTCTCGCGAAGGTCTTTGCTCGTTGGCATCGGAGCCGGCGCGGCGGCGCTGGCGGCGGGTGGTGCCGTGCTCGAGCGCAGAGGCGACGGTGAGTTGCCGGGACCGGTGCCGGAGACGCCGGTCGGGGACGAGCGGGTTGAGCGGCGCAAATCTGAGACGAGGGGCAAGGACGTCGACTTCTACACGGCGGTGCCGGCCGGGCACGGCGATGGAAAAGGCCTGCCGGTCTGTCTCATCCTGCACGGCGCGTCGGCCACGGCCGCCGAGTACGACGACTTCGGATTCGGGCGGTTCCTGACCGACGCCATGCAACGCGGCGCTGAGCCGTTCGTACTGGCCGGCGCCACGGGCGGCGTGCTGCGCTGGGAGCCGAGCGGAAATGACGACCCCCGGGCGATGGTCCACGAGGAGCTCCCCGCCTGGTGTAAGGAGCGGGGCTTCGACATCAGCCGGGTCGCGCTCTGGGGTTGGTCGATGGGCGGCTACGGCGCCCTGCGCCTGGCCGAGATCCACTCCGGGTTTGCGAGAGCCGTAGCGGCCTTCTCCCCAGCCTGCTCCCGCGGCGACGCCGTCTTCCAGCACACAGCAAAGCTCAAGGGCACGCCCGTCGGCCTGTGGTGCGGGCTGCAGGACAACCTCGTCGGCACCGTCAAGAGTCTCGAGTCTTCACTGCCCGAGCCGAAGGCGGCCGGCAGTTATGCCGCTGGCCGCCACACCCGCCGCTACTGGAACCGCTGCACTCCGGCCGCCTTCGACTTCCTCGCCGCACAACTCGCCCGCTGACGCCAGGAGCGGCCCGGCCGGAATTGCTGCCGTGCCCCGGGTGTTGTGACTGGAGATTCGGGAGGTTGTGCGATGACGACGAAGGCAATGCACGGTGAATACGTTCCCAGCGCCGCCGGCTGGGTCCGCAACCAGGTCGAGGCCTATGAGCGGTCCGGAGGCCGGGAGGCCAACACCCTGCGGGACACCGGCATCCCGGTGATCATCGTGACGATGCGAGGAAACAAGAGCGGCACGATCCGCAAGATTGCTCTCATGCGGGTCGAGCACGACGGCGAGTACGCGTTGGTCGGCTCTTACGGCGGGTCACCGAAGCACCCTGTGTGGGTCCACAACCTACGGGCCAATCCCGACGAGGTCATGATTCAGGACGGCCCGGAGCCGTTCGCCTTCCGGGTCCGTGAGGTCACCGGCGACGAGCGGGCGGCCTGGTGGGAGCGGGGCGTCGCCGTCTTTCCGCTCTACGCCGACTACCAGCAGAAGACTGACCGCGAGATTCCCGTCTTCGTCGCCAGCCGAGCCTGAACCCGACGATCAGACTTCTGGCACCCGGCCGCGGACGGAGTAGATGGCGAAGCCGGTAAACCAATTGGTCGGGTCGCTCGCAACCGCGTGGAACTCCTCGAGCAGGTCTTCGGTGGCGCCGACCGCCAGGAGCGCCGGCCGGAGCTGGTCCATGCTGGTCATGAACATCTGGGCCGCCGTGCTCCCTCCCCGGAATGTCATCAGTTCGGAGACGGCTTCGACGTCCTCGAGACCGGCGGCGTCGAAGAGCGCCGGAAGTTGCCGGCCGAACGTTGCTGTTGCGCCCGCCATGTGAAACGCCTCGATGGCCTTGCTCAGCAGGTCGGCGAAGACGCCTTCGGCCAATTCTGGGAGAGCGCACGCGTCGAGGTCCTCGATCAGGAGCCAGCCCCCTGGCCGCACTGCCGCTGCCATCTCCCCGACGAACTTCTCGCGGGTCGGAAGGTGCATCAGCAGCAGCCGGGCGTGCACCAGGTCGTAGGCATCGCCCGGAATCCCGTCGGTGAGCACGTTCTGGGAAAGCACGTCGAGGTTGTCCGCCTCGATCTCGTCGAGAAAGCGGGTGTCGAGGTCGACCGCCGCAACCCGGCCGTCGGGGCCGACCCGGTCGCAGAGCATCCGGGTGACGGACCCGCCGCCACCGCCGAGCTCCAGGCAGCGCCACCCCGGCTTGACGCCGATGGCATCGAGGGACCGGGTCGTCATCGGGTCGAGACACTGCTCCAGCAGCTCGAGCCGCCGCCGCTCTTCAGTCCCGAGGATGTACGTTGACGCGCCGCTGTCTTCGCCCATGGCCGCGACGCTAGCGGACGGTGGAAAACTCAGCCCAGATGCGATTCTTCCGACGCCGGCCCCCGGCGACCCTCCCCGACAACTGGATCGAGATCGTCGAGGCCGGCGTGGCCCACTGGACCCTCCTCGACGGCGGAGAGCGGGAGTGGCTCGGCGAGCTCATGGAGGCGCTCGTCGCCGAGAAGCGGTGGGAATCCGCTCATGGGTTCGCCCTCACCGACGAGGTCCGCACGATCATCGCCGCCCAGGCCTCCCTCCTCATTCTCGGGCTCGACTTCGACTGGTACCAGGCGGTTCAGGCAATCGTCGTCCATCCGAGCGAGATCGTGCAGCGAGAACCGCAGCCCGGCCCGATCGAAGGCACGATGGAGGAAGGTCCCTTCTCGCTCCTCGGACTGGCCGACCATCGCTACGGGCCGGTGCTTATCGCCTGGGACGTCGCCAAGGCCAACGCCCGCCATCCCGCCTGGGGACGCGACGTCGTCTTTCACGAGTTCGCACACAAGCTCGACATGCTCGACGACGTGGTCGACGGCACTCCACCCCTCCACCACCCGGAGGACGGCCCCCGCTGGCACTCGGTCTGCACCCGCGAGCTCGAATTGCTCCGGGATGGGGAAGGCTGGCCGCTCCGGGACTACGGCGCCCAGGATCCGGGCGAGTTCTTCGCCGTCGCCACCGAGGCCTTCTTCAACCTGCCCCTCCAGCTCGAGGAGGCCAAGCCCGAGCTGTACGAGGTGCTGCGCGCCTTCTACCTCCAGGATCCGGCTGCCCGGTTGCGCCGGCGGGCGACCGGCCCATAGGCCTCGCCTAGTGTCGGGAGATTCACCTGCCTCCCCCGTTAGGCTTGCCTGTATGGAGCTCTCCGTGTATCTCGACGGCGTGCGCGACAACGCCCGCCTGTTCGTGGAGGCGGTCCGCAAGTCGGGTCTCGACGCGCCGGTTCCCACCTGCCCCGACTGGACGGCGGCCGATCTCGCCCGCCACCAGGGCCGGGTCTTCTACTGGATCAGCACCATCGTCGAGACGAAAGCTCAGGAGTACATCGATCGCACACCGTTCGAAGACGAGGCCGAGGGCGCCGATGACCCGCTGGCCTTCGTCGAGCGCGGCGCCGAACACGCCCTGGCGGTTTTCGGTGCGGCCGACCCGGAGACGCCGGTGTGGAACTGGATCGACGGCGGCCCCGGCCCGGCCCGGTTCTGGTTCCGGCGGATGGCCCACGAGACGGTCGTGCACCGGGCCGATGCCGAGGCTGCGGCGACCGGCCGGATCGGCACCAGCCGGGTAGATCCGGCCGAGCTGGCGGCGGACGGGATCGACGAGTTCCTGGACTTTCTCGACATGCGTTCCCGGGGCGGCCGAACGCCGCCGCTGTCCGGCAGCTACCACTTTCACACCACCGACGTCCCCGGCGAGTGGGTCGTCGTCTTCGACGGCGACGCCATCACGATCCGCCGGGAGCACGCCAAGGCCGACGTGGCCGTCCGGGGCCCGGCCTCCGACCTCGAGCTGTTCCTCTACAGCCGCCGCGGTTCGGAAGGGCTCGACACGTTCGGCGACCCGGCGGCGCTGGCCGCCTGGACGGAGCACATCCGCTTCTGATGGATTTCTACGACGAGGTCCTCCGCGAACTGTTCATCGCCATCGGGGCGGCGCTGTTCGTCGGGAACCTCTTCGCGCTGCTCCGCCGCCGCCGCGCTCCGGCTT
>JAICGL010000343.1 GCA_025923175.1 Acidimicrobiia bacterium | reverse complement strand
TACGGCCCCGACATCGTCGACGACCCCGAGCTGCTCACCCGCCAGCGCCACATCCGCTTCACGCGGGGGCCGACGGGACGGGGCTACCTCTACCAGGTGCTGGCCCTGCGCCGGTTCGCTAGCGTCCTATGGCTTCACCGGCTCCGCCAGCCGACCCTCGTGCTCCACGGGGACGCCGACCCCATCGTCCGCCTGGCCAACGGAAAGATCCTTGCCGCCCGCATCCCCGACGCCCGGCTGCATACGGTGCCGGGCGGCGGCCACCTCTTCCTCGTCACCCGCCCCGAGGAGATGGCCGAGCTGATTACCGGCTTCCTCCGAGGAGAGTCACGGCCTCGCTCGCCACGAACAGCTCAGCCAGACCCCGCGGATTTTCCAGGCTGCGACCGGTGAGCTCCTCCAACCGCTGCAACCGGTTCCGGACGGTGTTCCGGTGGCAATAGAGCGCCTCGGCGGCCCCGGCGGTGTTGCCGCCCGCGGCCAGCCACACCCGCAAGGTCTCGAGGAGCAGCGACCGGGTTTCGGGGTCGAGGGCGAGCACCGGTTCGAGGACGATCCGGGCGGAGCGCCAGCCGGTATCGGCATCGCTCACCAGGAGGGACCGCACCGGCTGGTCCTCATAGGCCACCACCCCTTTGGTCGCCTCCGGCAGGCAGCACCGGGCGATGTCACCCAACCGCAGCGCCTCGGGGGTCGCGCTGAGCTCCGAGTATGGCGGCGACAGGCCCACCCGGGCGGTGGCCACAGCCTCCAACGCTGCCCGCAACCCGCCCGGTGTCACAGTCGGCCCGAGAGCAACCACGCCCACGTACCGGGCGCTGCGCAGCCGGAAGACCGCCACGCCACCCCGGCCGCGCACCTCGTCGGTCACAGCGCGCTCGACGGATTCGGCACCCGCCGGATCGACGGAGACGAGGATGAACGACCCATGCAGGGGCAGCCCGAGCGAGGCGGCCGCCTCCGGCAGCGAGGGGTTTTCCGCCGCGAGGCCGGCCAGGACGGCGTCCACCACCAGGCTGCGGCGCTCGGCGTCGAATCGGCTGAGCTCCGCCATCCGCTCCTGGTAGGCGGAAGCCACCAGCGCCGAGTACTCGTCGATCAGCTCCCACAACGACGACGCCATGTCGACCAAGGCGTCGCTCGCACCGGGCCCTGCCCGTCGGGCTCGGGCCACCATCGCCTCCCACACCACCCGTCCGCCGAAGCGGAAGGCGTGGAGCACGCCGGCCAAGGGAAACCCCTGCTCGGCCCGGCGCCGACCGGTGGCCTGCGGAGCCTCCGTGTCGGTCGGCTCGTGCCCGGCCAGCCGGTGCAGGATCTCGGTCAGATTGTCGGAGCAGGACTGCCGCAGGTCCTCAGCAGTGACGGCGGACGGGATCTCGTACGACGGCAACTCGGTCGAGATGAGCTCGACCAATCTCTCGACGAGTTCCGGTAACTCGTCCAGCAGTTCCGCGCCCAGCCCCTGCACCGTCATCGCCACGACCGGATCGTAGGCCCCGGACTGACACCCAGGCTTGTGCGGCAAACTCGAGGCTGCCAGGGTGGTTCTGTGCTGAGCCGGCGGGCATTCCTGCGACAGGCCGGGCGTGTCGGAACTGGTGCGTTGCTCACCACCGGTGTGGGGGGTGGGGCGGCGGGTTGGTGGACCGCTTCCAGCTCGGCGGCCTTGACCGGCAATGAGCTGGTGGACGGCTTCCTGCCGAGCCCGCCGGTCGTTCCGTTCGAGGCGGTATTCCGCACGCCACCGGTGCTGGCCCCGACCCGGGTCGAGGCCGACGCCGACTATTACGAGATGACGATGCGGCCGGCGGTGGTGGAGATCCTCCCCGGCCGCAGCACCACGATCTGGGGCTTCAACGGCCAGTTTCCCGGGCCCACCATCAAGGCGCGCCGTGGTCGGCGCGTCGTGATCCGACAGACGAACCAGCTGCCCGACGCGAAACCCGCCGTCCACCTCCACGGCGGTCATGTGGAAGCCCGGTTCGACGGTTACCCCACCGACGTGATCCCGTTCGGCGCGTCCAGGGAGTACGTCTATCCGAACCGGCAGCTCGCCGCCTCGTTGTCGTACCACGACCACGAGATGCACCGGACCGCGCCCAACGTCTACATGGGCCTGGTCGGGGCCTACCTCCTCGAGGATGAAGAAGAGGCGGCGCTCAACCTGCCGTCCGGGGATTTCGACGTGCCGCTCATCATCCAGGACCGGGCGTTCGGCGTCGACGGCTCACTGCGCTATACGCCCGGCATGGACGGCATGTACGGCGACGTGATCCTCGTCAACGGCGTCGCCCAGCCGCGCTTCGGAGTGGCGAACCGCAAGTACCGGCTGCGGATCTACAACGCGTCGAACGCCCGGGGCTACGAGCTGACGCTCAGCTCGGGACAGCCCTTCGTCCAGATCGCCACGGACGGCGGGCTGCTGCCAACCCCTGTTCCTCGCACCACCATTCCGCTTCAGCCGTTCGAGCGGGTGGAAGTCATCGTCGACTTCTCATCGGTGGAGGTGGGCTCGCCGGTGATCCTCCAGAACGGGCTCGCAACCGGCCGGACGGCGGCGATCATGCGCTTCGACGTGGAGCGCCAGGAGGAGGACCGGTCGAGCGTCCCCTCCGTCCTGCGGCCCCTGGAACGCCTGGAGGAGGAGGCGGCCACCGTGACGAGGGACTTCACGCTCGGCATGGCCATGGGCGGGGAGAGGATGACCTGGGTCATCAACGACCAGGCGTTCGACCACGCCCGAGTCGACGCCACCCCCCGCCTCGGAGACACCGAGATCTGGCGATTCACGAACCGGTCAGGGCCCCACCCCCACCCGATGCACATCCATCTCGACATGTTCCAGATCCTCGACCGCAACGGCGCACCCCCGTCGCCCGCTGAGGTCGGATGGAAGGACACCGTCGCCGTCGGGCCGGACGAGACGGTCCGGGTGATCGTCCGGTTCACCGACTACCCCGGCCGCTACATGTTCCACTGCCACAACCTCGAGCACGAGGACCACGCCATGATGGGGCAGTTCGACGTCACGCCCTGAAGGACGCTGGGCGGGAGCCAAGCGCGAGATAAATCTCACTATGCGTGGTTTCGAGGCGAAAACGACGGGTACACCCCTGCCATCAACCGGGCCGTGTATCCGCTGGGGAGAGGGACATCGTGCGCATCTGGGGACGCGTCGCGCTCGGCGGTATCGCCGTGCTGGCTTCATCGTTCGTCATCACCATTCCGGCCGGAGCCGCTCCAAGCCATACCGGAGTGTCCGACACCTGCCCTGAGGTCCTGGCGGGATCGCCCACCGGCGGGGTCAGAAAGGTGACCGTCCCTGTCGACGGCGCTGAGGTGCGCCGCGGCGACGTGGTCGCCGTGACGCTGCGGTGGGACACGACCACCTTCACGAGTCCGGTGCTGCACAAGGCGCTCGACTGCGTGACCATCGATGGAGCGCTCGTCGACTGGCTCAGTGCTCAGGAGCGCGACACCGCCAACGACGGCCGCTTCGAAACCCATTTCACGGTGCCAGGCGACCTCCCCGATGGCACGCGGCTGTGTGACCGAGGCTTCGTCTCCGGCCCGGGCAACGACAACGGATTCGCCCGGGAAAAGAGCAACGACGTCTGCTTCACCGTATGGGGTGACATCCCGGCAACGCTGCCGGCACCGGCCGAGACCTCGCCGGCGCCCCTGCTACCGGAGCCGTCAGCGGCGGCACCGTCGGAAACGCCCTTCGCACCGGCGCCGCCGACGGGAACGCCCGATGCCGCTCCGGGACCGGAGCCCGGCAACTCGTTGACGGCACCCGTCGACAGCGCAACGCCGCTCCCGGCTCCGGTCGCCGCCGGCCCCGCTGGCCATGGAAGGCCGGGCAAGCAGATCGGCCCGGACACAACAACTGTCCTCGGCACGCGAGACGTCCTGCCCCGCACGGGCTCGGCGATCGAAGGATTGGTCCGCTTGGCCGCGCTGTTCTTGCTCCTCGGAGGGATCTGCCTGCTCGTCAGCCCGAAGGGGGCCCAGGCTCTCTGACCGCTGGGCTTTGGCGCCGCCGAGGGCGAAGACGCGGCCGTGGTCGAAGGGCGCTGGGGCCCCCGACGTCGGCGAGGCCGACCCCTAGACGTTCTGCGCTCACCGGCCGCGACAGCCGCTGATGAAACGATCAGGCGCGTGCCGGCGGCGGTGTCCAGATGGAGCCGTCGCTTCCGGCAAGGACGACAGTGCCGATGTTCTCTAGATGGCAGACGGTAAGCAGATCGGGATCGGATGTGGCGAGCGGTTCTTCTTGTGATCGGGCTGCTTCGGCAGCGATGCAGTCGGCCATGCTCACGTTGCATCGGGTGCGGTGGTAGTGACGGGCCCGGAGCCTTCCGGCGGTTGCGCCGAGGGCGGCGGTGACAGGGAGCGCGTCGAGTAGGCCGAGCTGGGCGAGGTCCAGCGTGGCGTCCTCCTCGTCGGTGCCGACGATCCGGATCAGATGGTCGAGCACCTCGGCCACGCCAACCGCAGTCAAGGTCACCGTGCTGCTCTGGAGAAGCGCCCTGACTTCGCCCGCAGCCGGCTCCGCTCGGAGGTAGGCAATGACGGCGTAGGCGTCGAGGACGATCAACGGCGAGAGGCCCGAGCCGATTCCTCCCGCCGGGACCGACGGCGCGCCTGGTCGGCAGTGGGACCTCTGCCCTCGTACTTGCCTTCGAGGTCTTCAACCGGGTCGTCGGGTAAGGGCCGCATCACGACCCGATCACCAAAGTCCACGACAACCACGCGCCTGGTCTTCCAGCGCGCCCGGGCATCAGCCGGGATGGACACCTGCCCATTCTGGGAGACCGTCATCACATAGCTCGCCATCGCCATGGCACCATTGTATAAGAATCACAAGTCGTTGTATGTAGCGGTCAACCTCAGATCTTGGTCGGAGAAGGCCCGGAAGACG
>JAICGL010000342.1 GCA_025923175.1 Acidimicrobiia bacterium | reverse complement strand
GGCTACAACTGGGCGCCCGGCCGTAAGGGCGACCAGTGGCGCAGCTTCGCCAGCATCTATCAGGACTTCTACGACTGGGGCCTGGCTCGCGGCAAGCCGTTGATGGTCGGCGAGTACGGCGCCCAGGAGCGAGACCCGGGTGAGAAGGCCCGGTGGCTGACCGAGGCCCGGGAAGCGCTGAAGACGAAGTTCCTGGGCATCAAGGCCATCGTCTACTTCGATTCCAAGAAGGAGTACGACTGGCGGGTCACGACCTCGGCGGAGGCCCTGGCGGCCTTCCGGGCGATGGCCAACGACCCCTGGTTCACGCCGGACCCGAACCCACTGCTCGACGCCGCCTCGGCCCGGCCGATGTTGCCCGGGATCCCGATCCCCTTGTCACCGCTGCAGTTCGCGCCCCGCACGCCACCGAAGGCGCCGTCGGTCCCACCGGAACCGCCGAAGGCTCCCGAACCGCCGGAAGCGCCGGAGCCCCCATCCGACCCGGCGCCTCCGGACACCCCGTAGATCAGATCGGAACAGCTCGGCTTGGCGTAGTCGCTCGCCATCGTCGGAGGGTGTGGCGGCTGATGGCTTCGTCGAGCCAGCGGTGGAGGTGGTCGGCCAGTTCCCTGGTGTCGTGGTCGGCGCCGCTGATGAAGCTGGAGCCTCGGCGGCGGAGGAACGGCGCGCCCAGGACGTAGACGCCCGGTGCGCCGCTCACCACGCCGCCGTCGTGGACGACCCGACCCCGGCGGTCGAGGACGGGGAGGTGCAGCCAGGAGTAGTCGGGCCGGTAGCCGCAGGCCCAGATGACCGTCCCGATCTCGCCCCGGCGGAGATCGACGGCCAGGGCGGGGGACGGGACCGCCGTCGGGAGGAACCGCTGCGGGGGGTCGACCTCGCCGTCGAGCCCGGCGGCGCCGACCCAAGCATCGAAGGCGTCGAGCAGGCGGTTCAGCTTGAGGTCGGCCAGCTTGCAGAGGTTGGCCAGCGACCCGGAGAACTGGGCCACGCCGCCGGCGATCCCTCCGAGCCGGCCGACGATGCGAACCCCTTGTGCCCCGAGCGTGTTGAGGTCCAGGGTGACCCGCTGCGGGCTCCCGACCAGCTGGGGCGAAGGGACGTGGCGGGCCCGGACGAGGTCGTCGACCTCCTCGTAACGCTGGTCGAGGACCCCGCTGCGTTCCATCCACCAGAAGACGTCGCGTCCCCGGTAGATGCGGGGCAGCCGGACGTGCTCGCCGACGGCCAGCGTCACCAGGCGGCCCGACCGGTGGATCTCGTCGGCCAACTGCACCCCAGTGGCCGAGGCGCCGACGACGAGGACACCGCGGTCGTCCAGCACCTCTGGGCCCCGGTAGGTCATCGGCGTGACCATGGCCACCGGCGCCGGCACCGCCGCCGCAACGTCGGGAATCACCGGCTGGTTGCAGGCGCCGCTGGCCAGCACCACGCTGTCGCAACACCACACTCCCTGCGTGGTGGTCACCTCGTAACCCGAATTGGCGGGCCGCACCGCCGTGACGGCGGTGTGCGTCTGCACCGGCGCGTCAACCACCCCGGCGTAGCCCTGCAAGAAACTGATCACCTCGGGCATCGTGGCGAACCCGTCGGGATCGCCGCCCTCGTACGCCGCGCCCGGTAGCCGCGACTGCCAGTTCGGCGTGAGCAGCCGCAGCGACGGCCACCGCTCGGTCCGCCACGAGTTCGCCACCTCACCACGCTCGAGGACGACATGGTCGATCGAGCGTTCGGTGAGGCGGCGGCTCATGGCGAGGCCGGCGTGCCCGGCGCCGATGATCACCGTGGTGGTGCGCATCAATTCACGGTGACGGTGACCGATGTCGGGTTGGTGAGCGCGTCGTAGACAGCGGAGCGCTTCTGCGACCCTGCCACCAGCGCCTCGATGTCGGCCGGTGAGGCGTCGGCGTCGATGTCGAAGTGGACCTCGATCTGGTTGAAGCCGTTGCGGATATCGGGGTCGGCCCCGAGCACGCCGAGCACGTTCAGGTCTCCGGTCAGCGTGGCGGTCACCGACCGCAGCTGGATGCCGCGCCGCTGGGCGACGGCGGCGACGCCGGCGGTGAGGCAGCCGGCCAGCCCGACGAGGACGATCTCGGTCGGCGTGGGACCGTGGTCCTCGGAGAAGAAGCACTCCGGGTGGTCCACGTCGTACTGGAAGGTCGAACGGTGCGCCTGTTCCTCGCACAGGCCCCGGAACCCTTCCACCGTCGTGTGGCTGTGGGTCCCGTTGACCCAGGAGCAGGTGGCCCGCCACTGGAACTCGGCGGCCTCGGGGTTGGCGCTGAGCGCCTCCCGGGCGTCGAGCAGAGCCTGGAGGTTGATCCCGTTGTCGACAGGGGTGGTGGTGACGGTCATCGCTCTTCTCCTTCCGGTGCGTAGCGGACGGTCTGGGCGGTCATGTCGGGAGGTTCGCCTTGAGCATGCAGATGGCCAGGTGGGCGTCGAGCACCAGCTCCCGGGTGCGCTCGCCGGCTCCGGTGTCGGCCTCGGCAGCGGCCTTGGCACTGTCGCCGGCCTGCTCCAGCTCGATCACCGCATCGCGGCCCGGATCCCCGGTTGCCTTGCTCGCCTTGGCGGCGAACTCCCGCACCACCGCCACCAACACGGGGGATACCTGGTTGTCCTGCTCGGCCGCCTGCAGGGCGCCGGTCACCTTTGCTTGCACGTTCTCCAGTTCCGACAGGAGATCAGCCATGGTCGTGGTTCCTTTCGTGGTTGGTTCTTTTTGGTCACAGGTAGCGAATGCCTTCCAGGGCGCGTTCCTCCCACCAGGCCAGGTCGTCGGCGGTGGCGAAGAGCGCCTTGTCCCATCCGAACTGGACGAGGGCGCCGAGCAGGGCGAGACCTAGCTGGCGCTCCCACCAGCGCTCGGTGTCGATGCCCTGGCCCTCGAGAGAGCGCCGGTAGGCGGCGATGGCGTCCTCGTAGGGGTGGGGCAGTCGGGCGGCGTTGATGGCTAGATACCAGGCCAGCTCGGTAGCCACCGGGCCCCGGCCGGGCAGGGCCCAGTCGAGGAGGATGGTCCGGCCGTCCGGGCCCGTCCCGAGGTTTCCCGCCTTCCAGTCGCCGTGGAGGAGGCTGCTCGGGGTGGCCTCGAGCGCCTCGACCAGCGCCCAGGGTCTGGATACCAGCCCCAGCACCACCCCTGCCGCCCGCGGGGCAGCCTGGTGGAAGCGGGCCCAGCCTTTCTCGACCAGGCGGGGCACGGTCACCATCGAACCCAGCGCGGTCTCGGTCTGGGTCAACCAGGGTCCGAAGGACAGGTAGCGATGCGAGAACGGGGTGAGCCCGATCGTGTCCTCCCAGCCCCAGAAGGCGGCGTGGAGCGCTGCCATGTGATCGAGGAAGCGCAGGTGCTGTTCCAGGGGCAGGGGGTCGTCGCCCTCGGGCACCAGCCACTCGCCCACATCGCGCATGAGCAGGGCTGCACCCCAGCCATGGCGGCCCAGCCCGGCGGCGGCGCCGACCACGGCGTGGTCGATGCAGGGGGGCAGCTGATCGAGGAGGCCGGAGCGGAAGACCTGCAGAGGCCGGCAGGTGACGTCGCCGGACACCCGGGCGATCCAATCGCCGTCGCAGTGAAGGTGCTTGACCACATAGCGCTGGCCTCCGATGACCACTCGCTCGAAGAGCACCTCCGACTTGCCGTCGACAGCGCTCATCGGCTGCCGGGCGGTGGCCCCGGAAAGGAGCTCGTCCACGGAGGCGGCGGTCTGCGCCGTGCCCGAATGCATCGAACTGGCGGACGGGCTCAGCGGGGCTTGGCGTAGTCGGCCATCGCCGGCGAGAAGTCGACGCCCACCCACGGCTCGTCGCCGACGACAGAGGCGTCGTGGCCTGGGGCGATCGAGTAGGCGTCGCCGGGGTTGATCTCGACCTCGGTGCCGTCGTCCTGGAACACCCGAAGTTGGCCGGAGATGGCGTATCCGTTGTGCGGCACCTGGCAGCTGTCGGTGCCGGCGATGGGCTTGACGCACTCGGACCAGCGCCAGCCCGGCTGCATGGTCGAACGGGTGAGCGTCGTCGTGCCAACGGTGACAACTTCGACGCGACCGTTGGGGAACTCCCGGATCTCGGTGGCGGAATCGATGCTCTTGGCTTCGGCCATGGCGGCTCGTCCTTTCCTTCATTCGGCGGGCGTCCTGCCCGCTCCTCACGACGGTCATGATGTAAGGAGCCGCTTCAGGACCGCTCTCGGGACGCTTCAGGCCCGCTCACCGCCCCGGCGGTGCCCACTCCGGTCGCCCTACGCTTCGTCACCGTGGAGTTCCGGATCCTCGGGCCGTTGCAGGTGTTGCGGGACGGGCAGGCGGTTGAACCTGGCAGTCCCAAGCAGCGAGCGCTGCTCTTGAACCTGCTCGTCCACCACGGCCAGGTGGTCCCCCGGGATCGGCTGATCGAGGACCTCTGGGCCGGCAGCCCACCCTCGACCGGGCTCGGCGTTCTCCAGAACTACGTCTCCCAACTGCGCAGGGCCCTGGGGGCGGACGTTGTTGTCACCCGCGGGCCCGGCTACGCCCTCGAGGTCGAGCCCGGCGACGTCGACAGTGTCCGATTCGAGCGCTTGGTCGGGGAGGCCAGGGCGGCGCTCGAACGGGGCGACCCCGCCGGGGCCGTCGACCTCGTGCGCCGGGCGCTCGGGCTGTGGCGGGGCCCGGCGCTGGCCGACGTGGCCGGTGAGCCCTTCGCCCAGGCCGAGATCGGCCGGCTCCACGAGTTGCGGGCGGCGGTCACAGAATTCGAGTTGGAAGCCGAACTCTCTGCCGGCCGGCACCGCGAGGTGATCGGCCGGTTCGAAGCGCTCCTCGCCGAGCATCCCCTGCGGGAGCGGCTCTGGTGGCTGCTGATGCTGGCCCTCTACCGGGCGGGCCGCCAGGCCGACGCCCTGCGGGCCTACCAAAAGGCCCGGGGCCTCCTCCGCGACGAGCTCGGTCTCGACCCCGGGGCCCCACTCCGGGATCTGG
>JAICGL010000341.1 GCA_025923175.1 Acidimicrobiia bacterium | reverse complement strand
GGCGAGGCCACCACGCGGGCGATGCGGTCGAAGGAGACGAGGCCGACCCGCACCTGCGGCGGAAGGTCCCCGACGAAAGCTTTGGCCGCAGTGGTGGCCGCCTCGAGCCGGGAGGGAGAGACGTCGGTGGCGTCCATCGAGGCCGACACGTCGATGACCATCATCACCGTGGCCGCCTCTTTCGGCACGCGCACCTGCTGGACGGGCTCGGCGATGGCGACCACCAGCGCACCCAGCGCCAGCGCCACGGCGGCGGCCGGCACATGGCGGCGCCATCCGGGGTTGGGCGGGGCGACCTCGGCCAGGACTGAGAGATTGGTGTAGCGGATGGCGGCGTGGGTGCGCCGGTGCTGGATCCAGGCGTAGAGGCCGGCCAGGGCCAGCACCACCAGCAGCAGGGCGAGCCGCCCGGGGGAGAGGAAATTCATCGCCGGCGCCTCCGGGCAACGACGAAGCGGACGACGTCGGTCAGCCAGTCACGGTCGGTCGAGAGCACGAGGTGAGCGGCACCGGTGGCACGCACCTTACGGGTGTGCTCCGCCTGGCGGGCGGCGGCGGCCTCGGCGAAGCGGGCCCGCACCTTGGGGTTGGAGGTCTGCACCTCGAGCCGCTGTCCGCTCTCGGGGTCGACCAGCATCAGCAGCCCGACGGCCGGCAGGTTGCTCTCCCGGGGATCGCGCACCTCGACGACCACGACCTCGTGGCGCAGCGCCAGGGCCCGGAGCTCCCGGGGCCAGTCACTTTGATCGATGAGGTCGGTGATGAGCACGATCAGGCCCCGTCGCTTGGCGGTGAGGCGGATGCGGCGCAGCGCCTCCGCCAGCGTGGTCGACGGCCCGCCGGCGGCTCGTCCCCGCTGCTCGATCCGGTGGAGCAGCGCCAGCGCGGCCGGCCGCCCACTGCGGGGCGGAACCACCATGCTGGCACTACCGTCGCTCCGGGGAGCCTCCGGGCCGAAGATTGAAGCGGCCACCCGATTACCGCCCCGGACGGTGAGGAACGTGAAGGCCGCGGCGGCCGCCAGGGCCAGGTCGCGCTTCTCACAGCCAATCGTGCCGAAGTCGAGGCTGGCGCTGCCGTCGATCACGAGCCAGGTCTCGAGCTCGCGGTCGGCGATGGTGGTGCGCACGTGGGGGACGGCGGTGCGGGCGGTGAGGTTCCAGTCCATGCGGCGGACGTCGTCGCCGGGGGCGTAGACCCGGCTCTCGGCCGGCTCGCTGCCGCCGCCCGGGACGAGGCCCTGGTGGTCGCCGTGGAGGAGGCCGTCAAGCTTGCGGGTGACGGCCATCTCCAGCTGGCGCAGCCGGTCCTCTCGCCGGATGACGTCGGCGGAGTCGATCACGACGCCTGCTCCTCCATCAGCACCTGATTGTCCTGGCTCGGAGCCAGCCGCGGGGCGAGGACGGTGCTGATCACCCGGTTCACGATCTGCTCCGCGCTGATCCCGTCGGCGATGGCGTCGTAGGACAGCAGGACGCGGTGACGCAGGACGTCGGGGGCGACGTCGTAGACATCCTGGGGAAGGACGAAGTCCCGCCCCCGAAGGAGCGCCAATGCCCGGGAGGCAGCCACGAGACCCAGTGTGGCCCGAGGCGAGGCGCCGTGGGATATCAGGCCGGCGAGGTCGCTCAGGCCGTATTCGGCCGGCGTCCGGGTGGCGAGCACCAGCCGGACGGCGTAGTCGACGATGCCGTCGTGGATGAAGACGGCGTCGGCCGCCTTCTGGAGCCCGAGCAGCTCCTCTTCGGCGAGGACGGTCTGCGCCACCGGAGGGGCCACGCTCATCCGCCGCACGATCTCGGCCTCTTCCCGGGCGCTCGGGTAGTCGACGAGGACCTTCATGAGGAAGCGGTCACGCTGGGCTTCGGGCAACGGGTACACACCCTCGCTCTCGAGCGGGTTCTGCGTGGCCATGACCATGAACGGCGCCGGCACGGGGAAGGTCGTACCCCCGATCGACACGTGCCGCTCGGCCATGACCTCGAGCAGCGCGGACTGCACCTTCGCCGGGGCCCGGTTGATCTCGTCGGCCAGGACGATGTTGGCGAAGATCGGGCCGAGCTCGATCTCGAACGACTCCGACGACGCCTTGTAGATGCGGGTGCCGACGATGTCGGCGGGAACCAGGTCGGGGGTGAACTGCAGCCGGGCGAAGCCGCCGCCGACGGTGCGGGCCAGCGTCTCGGCGGCCAGGGTCTTGGCCAGACCGGGAGCGCCCTCGAGCAGGCAGTGGCCCCGGGCCAGCAGGCAAACGAGGAGCCGCTCGGTCATGCGGTCCTGACCGACGACCACCCTCTTCATCTCGAAGAGGGCCCGTTCCAGGGTCTCGGTCTCGTGCCGCTTGACGATTCGGAGTTCTTCTCGCACCTCGCCAACCTCCGGGCCCGCGCCGAGAAGGGCCCCAGCGGCCCATCGTTTGGTTCGGCGCTCGATCATGGACACAGCATCGGGTCCATAGCTGGGAGTTCACTGGGAGCGGGCTAGGGAATCCCTTCAACAATCCCTCTTGATCTTAGGCATCCCTAAGATAAAGTCTTCGGCATGCTGACCGACGATGGGCTCACGTTCCTCCGGATGTCCGCCACCCTGGCCCTGACCCTGCCGACGATCAAGGTGCGCGTCGCCTCGCCGACCCGGACGCTGGCCGAGATCGGCTGGCATTTCGAGGACCCCCTAGGCGACGGCGTGCGGCTGCGCCCGTGCGCCTTCCGGGTCGCCGTCGGGCGGGCCTGGAACCAGCGGAAGGAAGGCCTCGACGTCGACTTCTGCGGTCTCGGCGAGGCCGAACCGATCATCACCATCGGGGTCGCGCCGGGCGAGCGGGTCCTGCCGGGCGACATCTTCCAGGTGCGGTCCGAGACCGGCGGCTGGCACCACGTCCTGCCCACCCTGCTGTCCCCCGAGGGCTGTCACGCCGTCCTCGGGCTGGACGGGCCGCCACTCTCCTTCCACGACGACCCGGTGACGGGCGTGACACTCGTCCACACCGAGACCGACAGCCCCGATCTCGACCGGATCCCCCATCTGGTGGCCCACCTCCAGGCGCTGCGCGGCCGGCTGCTCGCCGAGGAGCTGATCGGGGACCCGTTGGTCGTTCGGTAACCGTTCACCGGGGCGTCCTCCGGGGTTCCAACTGGAGTGAACTCCCATTCTTACGTTGTTTAAGTAGACCGTTCCGATCTGGGTGTCCTTGCAGTTTCTTCGGCTCCGGGAATCCTGGAGCCGTTGGTGCGCGGTCTGCAGGAGAGCGGGTTGCACGTCGACGTCGTTCCTGACGGAGCTACCGCGCTCACGTCGCTCCGCCCCCAGCATCTGCTGGTGATCGTCGACGACGAGGTCGGGATGGATCCGGTCGAGCTGTGCCGGATGCTGCGGTCCCGGTCCGAGGTGCCGGTCATCGTGATCACGGCCGAGGACCACGAGGAGCGGGTGGTCGGCGCCCTCGAGGCCGGCGCCGACGACGTCGTCGTGGTTCCGGCCCGCACCCGTGAGCTGGTGGCCCGGGCCCGGGCGGCCATCCGGCGGGGCCCGGAACCGAAGCCGGAGGAAAGCGCCATCGAGGTCGGCGAAGTGCGCCTCGACCCGACCGGCTATGTGGTGTCGGTGGACGGGGAGCGGGTCGAGATGACCCGCAAGGAGTTCGAGCTGCTGCGGCTGCTCATGACCAACGCCGGTCAGACGGTCCCCCGGCGGGTGCTGATCGAGCGGGTCTGGGGCTGGGACTCGACCGAAGGCAAGACGCTCGACACTCACATTCGCCGCATCCGGGCCAAGATCGAGGCCGATCCGTCGAACCCGGCCCGGATCATCACCGTGCGGAAGGTGGGCTACCGGTTCAACCGGCCCAAGCGCTAGCGGGGGTCTTCCAGGTAGCGGTTGACCAAAATTTGGGTGCACGAGCTGGACGAAACCGGCGCAACCCTCAAGCGCGGCGGTTGGGATGCCGAGACAGTCACCGGAGAATCGTCTCGCCCCTGCCTTGTTCCTGGAGGAACCGTGCTCGCTCGCCTCGCTCGTTTCAGCTACCAGCGCCGGAAGTTCGTCGTCCTGGCCTGGATCCTCTTCCTCTTCGCCGCCGGGTTCGCCGGCAGCGCGCTCAAGGGAGAGTGGGAGACCTCTGGGGGCGGCCTGTCCGGCACCGACTCCCAGGAGGCCTTCGACCTGCTGAAGTCGGAGTTCCCGGCACAGTCCGGTGAGGACTCGGCCTTCGTCTTCGGCGACATCACCAAGGACCCGGCCGCCGTCAGCTCCTTCCTCGAGCAGGCCGCCAAGGTGGAAGGCGTCGGCTTCGTTCAGCAGCAGCCGGAGATCGCCCCCAATGGGCGGATCGCCACCGCCTCCTTCACCCTGCTCGCCGACCCCGGTGAGGACGCCCGCACCGCGGCCGCTGTCGAGGAGCTGAGGAAGCTCGCCGAGCCGCTGCAGGACAACTCCGGCGGCGTGGCCTTCACCAACTGGCGCTTCGACGAGATGGAGATGCCGAAGAGCGAACTGTTCGGCATCATCGCCGCCATCGTGGTCCTCCTCGTGGCCTTCGGCTCGCTGCTGGCCATGGGTCTGCCGATCATCACCGGACTGCTCGGCATCGTCATCGCCAGCAGCCTGATCGCCGTCCTCGCCCGCTTCATGAGCACGCCGGACTTCACGGTCCAGGTCGCCTCGATGATCGGCCTCGGCGTCGGCATCGACTACGCCCTGTTCATCGTCAGCCGTTACCGCGACGCCCTCGCCCGTCTCCGCCCGCCGGAAGACGCCGTCGTCGAGGCCCTCACCACGTCCGGACGGGCCGTACTGTTCGCCGGCTGCACCGTCATGATCTCGGTCCTCGGCATGCTGCTCATGGGGCTGCCCTTCCTCTACGGCCTGGCCGTCGGCACGTCGATCGCCGTGGCACTCGCAGTGGCCGCCGCCCTGACCCTGCTTCCGGCCCTGCTCGGCTTCATCGGGTTCAACATCAACAAGTTCTCGATCC
>JAICGL010000340.1 GCA_025923175.1 Acidimicrobiia bacterium | reverse complement strand
TCCGTTGCCTACCTCCGCCCCGAGACGGCGCAGGGCATCTTCGTGAACTTCCCATCGGTGCAGACGACGTCCCGCAAGAAGCCGCCCTTCGGCATCGCCCAGATCGGCAAGGCCTTCCGGAACGAGATCACGCCGGGCAACTTCACCTTCCGGACCCGGGAGTTCGAGCAGATGGAGCTCGAGTTCTTCGTGCCGCCCGAAGAGGGCCAGAGGTGGTTCGAGTACTGGTGCGAGGAACGGATGAACTGGTACCTCGAGTACGGCATCCCCGAGGACATGCTCAAGCTCCGCCAGCACGACCCCGACGAGCTGTCGCACTACTCGACAGGCACGGCCGACATCGAGTTCCTCTACCCCTGGGGTTGGGGGGAACTGGAAGGCATCGCCAACCGCACCGACTTCGACCTGTCGAAGCACGGCGAGTTCTCAGGGAAGGACCTGTCGTACTTCGACCAGGAGAACAACCGCCGCTACGTGCCCCACGTCATCGAGCCGTCCGCCGGCGCCGACCGGGGAACCCTGGCCTTCCTGCTGGCCGCCTACTCCGAGGAGGAGGTGCGGGGCGAGAAGCGTGTCGTCCTGCGTCTCGATCCCCGCCTGGCGCCCATCAAGGTCGCGGTGCTGCCGCTGTCGAAGCATGAGCGCCTCTCGCCGGTGGCCCGCGACGTGGCCGGCGCCCTGCGGCCCGTCTTCCAGATCGACTACGACGAGGCAGGGGCGATCGGCCGGCGGTACCGCCGCCACGACGAGATCGGCACGCCCTTCTGCGTCACCGTCGACTTCGATTCGCTTGACGACAAAGCCGTCACGGTACGGGAACGGGACTCGATGGCCCAGGACCGGGTATCCATCGATCAGCTTGTCTCGTACCTCGGTGACCGCCTGCCGCGCTGACGACGCAAGGAGAATCAATGAAGTACGTCTACGCCTTTCGTGAGGGCAACCGCGACCAGAAGTACCTCCTCGGCGGCAAGGGCGCGAACCTGGCCGAGATGACGAGCCTCGGCCTACCCGTACCACCGGGGTTCACGATCACCACGGATGCCTGCAAGGCGTACATGGCGGCCGGCAACAAGATCCCCGACGGCCTGATGGACGAGGTCGCGACCGCCCGTGCCGCCCTCGAGGAGGAGATGGGCAAGCGGCTCGGCGACGAGGCCGACCCCCTGCTGGTTTCGGTGCGCTCGGGAGCGGCGTTCTCCATGCCCGGCATGATGGACACCGTTCTCAACCTCGGGCTCAACGACACGTCGGTGAAGGGCCTGGCGAAGCAGACCGGCAACGAGCGCTTCGCACAGGACTCCTACCGCCGGTTCATCCAGATGTTCGGCAAGGTCGTCCTCGAGGTCAAGGGCGCGCTGTTCGAAGACGCCCTCCATGAGGCCGTGAGCGCCAAGGGTGCCGCCAGCGATACCGGGCTCTCCGCCGACGACCTCGCCGCCGTCGTCGAGACCTTCAAGGGAATCGTCCAGCGGGAGACGGGAGCCGAGTTCCCGCAGAGCCCCGACGATCAACTGGCCGCCGCCATCGAGGCCGTTTTCCGGTCCTGGAACGGCAAGCGGGCCCAGGAGTACCGCCAACTGGAGAAGATCCCCGACGACCTCGGCACGGCCGTCAACGTCCAGACCATGGTGTTCGGGAACAAGGGCGAGGACTCCGGGACCGGCGTGGCCTTCACCCGCGATCCGGCCACCGGTGAGAGCGTCCCGTACGGCGACTTCCTGACGAACGCCCAGGGCGAGGACGTCGTGGCCGGCATCCGCAACACCGAGCCGCTCGGTGCCATGGCCAACCACTTTCCTGAGTGTCATGCCCAACTGACCGAGAACATGAAGGTCCTCGAGAACCACTACCGCGATATGTGCGACATTGAGTTCACCATCGAGCAGGGCAAGCTCTACATGCTCCAGACCAGGGTGGGGAAGCGCACCGCCGCCGCCGCCCTCCGTATGGCGGCCGAGATGGTCGAAGAGGGTCTGATCGAGCCGAAGGAGGCGGTGCTGCGGGTGCAGCCGGCCCAGCTCGACCAACTCCTCCATCCCCAGTTCGATCCCAAGGCCGATGTCGCTGCCATCGCCACCGGGCTCAAGGCCTCGCCCGGCGCCGCCGTCGGAGCGGTCTACTTCACGGCTGACGACGCCGAGGATCACGCCCAAGCCGGGGAGAAGGTGATTCTCGTCCGCCCCGAGACCAGCCCCGACGACCTCCACGGCATGATCGCCGCCGAAGGCATCCTGACGTCCCGAGGCGGGCTCGTCAGCCATGCCGCCGTCGTCGCCCGTGGCATGGGCAAGCCGGCCATCTGCGGCGCCGAGGAAATCAAGATCGACCTCAAAGGCAAGCAGTTCAAGGCGGGTGACGCCCTCGTGAAGGAAGGCGACATCATCTCGATCTCCGGCACCACCGGCCAGATCGCACTCGGCGAGGTGCCGGTGGTCACCCCCGAGCCGACCGTCCACTTCACGACGATTCTCAGTTATGCCGACCAGTTCCGCCGCCTCAAGGTCCGCACCAACGCCGACACTCCGGAAGACTCGGCCCGGGCCCGGGAGTTCGGCGCCGAAGGCATCGGCCTCTGCCGCACTGAGCACATGTTCCTCGGCGAGGACCGGGTGGCCATCGTCCGGCGGATGATCCTGTCCGACAACCCTGCCGACGAGAAGGCGGCCCTCGACGAACTCGAGGTGCTGCAGAAGACCGACTTCGTCGGGATCCTCGAGGCGATGGACGGGCTTCCCGTCACCGTGCGGCTCCTCGACCCGCCGCTCCACGAGTTCCTCCCCGACACCGAAGAGTTGGCCATCAAGCAGGCCACCGACGGCCTCTCCGCCGAGGAGGAGGCGCTCCTGCGGGCCGCCCGGGCCTGGGAAGAGGTCAACCCCATGCTGGGGACCCGCGGCTGTCGTCTCGGCGTCATCAAGCCCGGCCTGTACACCATGCAGGTGCGGGCTCTCATGGAGGCGGCGGTAGAGCGCAAGCAGGCCGGCGGCGACCCCCGGGTCGAGATCATGATCCCGCTGGTCGTGAGCGGTCCCGAGCTGGAGCTGCTGACCAAGTGGACCAGAGAGGCCGCCCAGGCGGTCATCGACGAGTCGGGCGTCGACGTCGACTACCTCGTCGGCACGATGATCGAGACGCCCCGGGCGGCTATCGACGCCGCCAGCATCGGCCGCGTGGCCGAGTTCTTCTCCTTCGGCACCAACGACCTGACCCAGATGACGTTCGGGTTCTCCCGCGACGACGTCGAAGGCCGGATCATGACGCCCTACCTCGAGAAGAAGCTGATCCCGGCGAACCCGTTCGAGACCCTCGACCAGGCCGGCGTCGGTGAGCTCGTCCGGTGGGCCTGCGAGAAGGGCCGCGGTGCCCGGGAGAACCTCAAGCTCGGCATCTGCGGCGAGCACGGTGGCGACCCGGCCTCGGTGCACTTCTGCCACGAAGTGGGCCTCGACTACGTGTCCTGCTCGCCGTTCCGGGTCCCCCTTGCCCGGCTGGCGGCAGCCCACGCGGCCCTCGGAGCAGGTGGGCCAGGCAGTACGGCATAGCGTCGCGACCACTGCCGGCATGGGGCAGGGTTCCGATGGTCGGAGGAGCCGGCGGAGGCCGGGCGGGGCCGCCGGAGGCGGCCAGAAGCAACATTCTGTTCCGTTCGGGGAACAGAATGACTAGTGCTTTTGGGCCATGGGGAAATGACGCGTTCTAGCCATGTTCTTCGGTCGGTGAAAAACCGACATTTCTAAGGACGGACGGATGGAGTCCGGAGGGGTTGCCCCTGAAACGGCGTCCCTCGACCTTGGAGGAGGAACAGACTGATGGACGACGTTCGGATGATGCGCCCCGCCGAGGCGGCCGACGCTCTCGGTGTCTCGCTGGCCCGCCTTCGCCGCCTGGCCGCCTGCGGCCGGCTGGTGACCGTGCGGACCCTGGGTGGGCACCGCCGCTACCGCGAGGACGACGTGCTCGCCCTCCAGCGGTGGCTGCAGTCCCGCCGTGCGATCGGGGCGTAGCACCCCCCGCCTGACAACAACTGCCATACCGCAGTAGCTCCGGGCATGGAGCGGAGCCGGAACCCCCCGCCGGCTTGTGCTCCACGTTCGGTCGGGTTGAGCTTTATGCTCAGCCCTTGACCCCGGGTCGAGCTCGCCGAGTCCCCAGCCTCGGTCGGGCTCCCCGGGGTCTTTTGCGTCTCTGGGCTCCGTCGAGGCTGTCACACCCGCTCGGTACCCTGACCACATGATCGAGAGCGAACGGGCCCGGCGGTGGGCCTCCACGATGGAGGGGCACTCGGTGGTGCCGGCGATCCGGCTGGCCCACGAGGGGCCAGGCGTCCCAACCGGGGCGGTGGAGCCACTGGCCCGGGCGGAGCGGGAGGCCGCCGAGAACCTGCTGTTGGTGTCGGGCGCCACCCGGGCGGTCGGTGCCGGGCACCGGGCCCGGCCGGAGGAGGCCGATCCGTACCGCACCTGCTTCGAGCGCGACCGCGACCGGATCCTCCATTCCACCGCTTTCCGGCGCCTGGCCGGTAAGACCCAGGTGTTCGTGTTTCCCGACGATCACCAGCGCACCCGGCTGACCCACGCCCTCGAGGTCGCCCAGGTGGCCACCGCCGTCGCCAGGGCGACCCGCCTCAACGTCGCCCTCACGGAAGCCATCGCGCTCGGGCACGACTGCGGCCACGGCCCCGGCGGCCATGCCAGCGAAGAAGCCCTCAGCCCGTACCTCGACGGCGGTTACGACCACGCCGTCTGGGGGGCCGACGTCGTGCTCGAAGCCCTCAACCTCTGCCGCGAGACGCTCGACGGCATCCGCAACCCCGCGTGGTCCCGCCCCACCCCCTCCACGCCTGAAGGGGCCGTCGTCAGCTGGGCCGACCGGTGCGCCTACACCGCCCACGACCTGGAAGACGCGGTGCGGGCCGGTGTGGTCAGCCTCTCGATGCTCCCGCCGGTCGTCGTCGAACGGTGCGGGTCGACCCGGGC
>JAICGL010000339.1 GCA_025923175.1 Acidimicrobiia bacterium | reverse complement strand
TCGACGCGCTGCGCCGGGTGGCCGAGTACTGCAACCGCCTGCCGGTGCACCCCCGCCACCCCTACGTCGGCGAGCTCGTCTACACCGCCTTCTCCGGCAGCCACCAGGACGCCATCAAAAAGGGCTTCGACGCCCTCGGCACCGACTACGACATCTGGGAGGTGCCCTACCTCCCGATCGACCCGAAGCACACCGGCCGCAGCTACGAAGCGGTGATCCGGGTCAACTCCCAGTCCGGCAAGGGCGGCGTCGCCTACATCATGAAGGCGGAGCACGGCTTCGACCTTCCCCGCCGGCTCCAGATCGAGTTCTCCCGCACGATCCAGACGATCAGCGAGGACACCGGCACCGAGATCTCACCCGTCCGCATGTGGGAGGCCTTCGAGAACGAGTACTTCCACTTCCCGGTCGACGGGTCGGTCGAGCTCATCTCCCACGAGACGACGACCGGCTCGAGCGGCGCCAACGTCACCGCTCAGCTCCCGGTCAACGGCGAGCACCGCACCGTCGTCGGTCAGGGCAACGGCCCAATCGACGCCTTCGTCGCCGCCCTCCAGGCCGACCTCGGCATCGACCTCGACGTCACCGACTACTCCGAGCACGCCGTCGGCACCGGCTCCGACGCCACCGCCGTCGCCTACGTGGAGACGCAGTCCGGCGACGGCACGATCATGTGGGGCGTCGGCCGCCACGAGAGCATTCTCACCGCGTCGCTCCGGGCCATCGTCAGCGCGGTGAACCGCCGGCGGCGCGGCGAGAAGGTCATCGAGCCGCACCGCCCCTACTGATCGCCCGGCTCTAGTCCAGTTCGATCGCCTTGGCGTCGAGGATCCCGGCCTGACTCCGGAGGTCCTCGACGACCTCGGCGGTAACGGGCGAGTCGGTGGCCAGCACCATGAGGGCGTGCTCACCGGTGGGGCCTCGGCCCAATGTCATGTCGGAGATGTTGACGCCGACCCGGCCGAGCGTCGTGCCGACGACTCCGATCATCCCCGGACGGTCGTCGTTGCGGACGACCAGCATGTTGCGCGACGGCGGCACGTCGACGCTGTGGTCGTCGATGCCCACGATCCGGGGCTGTTCGCTCTTTCCGGCCAGCGTGCCGGCTACGTGGACCATCCGGTCGCCGAGACGGCCGCGCAGCGAGATGAGGTTGACGTAGTCGAGGGACGACGACGTCTTGATCTCTCGCACCACCACGCCCCGCTCCTCGGCCAACTGCGGTGCGTTGACGAAGCTGACCGGCTCGGCTGACACCGGCGAGAACATGCCCTTGAGCACTGACAGCCCCAGGATGCGGCAGTCGTAGTCGGCCACCTGGCCTTCGAACGACAGCTCCAGTGTCTCGACGACGCCTCCCGCCAACCCGCTGAACAGTCGGCCGAGCCGCTCGGCCAGCGGCAGGAAGCGCCGCACGGTCTCCGACGCCTCCCCGGCGGCGATGTTGACGGCGTAGGGCACGAAGTCGCCCCGCAGCGCCAGCACCACCTGCTCGGCAATCGTCTGGCCCGCCTTGTCCTGGGCCTCGGCAGTCGAGGCGCCGAGGTGCGGCGTGACGACGACCGACTCCAGCTCGAACAGCGGACTCTTCGTCGTCGGCTCCTCGGCAAACACGTCGATCGCCGCGCCGTGCACCCGGCCCGAGACGATTGCGTCGTACAGGGCCTCCTCGTCGACGATCCCGCCCCGGGCGGCATTGACGATGCGGATCCCGGGCTTCGCCTGCGCGAACAGATCCCGGCCGATGAGGCCCTTCGTCTCTGGAGTGCGAGGCAGGTGGATGCTGAGAAAGTCGGACTGCGCCGCCACTTCCTCGACCGTCGGCAGCAGGTCGACGCCCATCTGCCGGGCCCGCTCCGCGCTCACATACGGGTCGTAGGCGATGAGGTGCATCCCGAAGGCCAGCGCCCGCTGCGCCACCAGGCCTCCGATCCGCCCCAGCCCGATGATGCCGAGGGTCTTGCCGTGAAGTTCGACGCCTTCCCACTTCGAGCGCCGCCAGTTCCCCGCCTTCAGGTCGGCGTCGGCCTGCGGGACGTTGCGGGCCTGTGAGATCAGCAGGGCGACGGCGTGCTCGGCGGCGGAGAGGATGTTCGACTGCGGGGCGTTGACCACCATCACGCCCTTGCGGGTGGCCGTGGCCACGTCGACGTTGTCGAGGCCGATACCGGCCCGGCCGACCACCACCAGTTCCGTGCCCGCCTCGAGCACGTCGGCCGTGACCTGGGTGGCGCTGCGGATGACAAGGGCGGAAGCACCCCGGACCGCCTTGAGCAGCTCCTCCGGAGACAGGCCGACAGCCACGTCGACGTCGAAGCCGGCGGCGGACAGCGTGTCGAGGCCCACCTGGGCGAGGGGTTCGGTCACCAGCACGCGAGAAGCCATGAACGGTAAGGCTAATCGGGCCGGCGCCCCTGCTTCCGAGGCAGCGGCGGGGTCCGCCGCCAAGGTCCACTTCCTGCCAGATGCAGGCGCGTAGGCTGTGTGTCCATGCATCGGCGCTCCTCGCTCGCCCCGGTGTGGGCGCTGCTGTTCGTCGTCACAGTGATTCTCTCGACCGCTGCCGGTCCATCGCCGGCCGGTGCGCAGACGGCCCCACCACCCGGGCAGCCCTATCCGGCCAAGGCTTGGATCCTCGTCGACGCCGACACCGGCAAAGTGCTCGAGGCCTTCAACGAGCACGAGGCTCTTCCCCCGGCGAGCACGCAGAAGATCATGACGGCCCTGGTGGCCGCCGAGAAGCTGACCCGTGACACCACCTTCACCGTCGGGACGGTCGCCGCCGCCCAGGCGGCCATGCGCATCGGCATGGCGGCAGGCCAGCAGTGGGGCCTCGACCACGCCCTGCACTCCCTGATGATGGTCTCGGCGAACGACGCCGCCTACGCCCTGGCCGAAGCGGCCTCGGGCAGCATCGAGAGCTTCGCCGCCGACATGAACGCCGCCGCCGCCCGCTACGGCATGGTCGACAGCCGCTTCTCCGATCCGGCGGGATTCGATGGCACCGAGGGCTTCAACGGGGGCAGCCGGGTCAGCGCCTACGACCTGGCCATCGCCGCCCGCAACTACCTGGCCGTTCCGGAACTCACCGCCATCGTGGGCCTGCGGGAGTATCGCTTCGACGGCCCCGACGGCCTGCCGCACGTCCTCTACAACCACAACAAGCTGCTGGCCCGCTATCCGGGAGCCACCGGCCTCAAGACCGGCTACACGAGCCTGGCGGGGAGCACCTTCGTGGGGACGGCGATGCGAGACGGCCGGAGGATGATCGCCGTCGTTCTCAACACCACCAACATGTACGGAATCTCGGCCGCCTTGCTCGACAAGGGCTTCGCGACGCCGGCCGACGCCCCGGGCCTCGGGCCGGTCCTTCCTCCTGTGCGGGTGCAGGCGTTCCAGCCCATCCAGGCGGCATCCGTCGTGCCCGTGGCCGAGCAAACCCCGGTTGGCGATGGCGGGTCCCGGATCGTGACCACCTTCCTCTTCATGGTCGCCTCCGCCGCCGGCGCGGTCGTATTCCTCCGCCGCCGGGCCGAGCGCCGGCGCCGGGAGCGGGCCGAGCGGCGCCGCAAACTGGCTGAGATCCGGCGGGCGGCCTACCTCGCGGCGCTCACCGACGACAGCTGGGACGTGGAAATAGCCATCCCGGTCCAGGGCCAATTCGACGCGCTGGAACCCATCCCCACCCCCGAATAGCGCGAATCGGACCGTTCGCGCCCGGCTTCGTTTCCCAGGGTGCTACTGGCGGGTACATCCAGCGCAACAGATCAATGCGGGGCTGGAAGATCCTCCACCCCGGTAGTCGCTGACCGGGAGGTCATGACAATGGGTATCGGTGTGAGCTTGTTCCTCCTCGCGGCTGGAGCCATTCTGGCGTTCGCCGTGAACGCAACGACCGAGGGCGTCAACCTCGACACGATCGGCATCATCCTGATGGTCGTGGGCGGATTGGGACTGCTCCTCTTCCTGACCGTTTGGGGCTCCTGGGGCCCGAACCGTCGCGAGGACCGCGTCGTCACACGCGAGCGAGAAGTGCTCTAGCGCTATTTCGCAGAAATCAACTGAAGGAGGACCGCCGATCCGGCGGTCCTCCTTTTTCATTCTAAACCTCTGGGAATTTCAAACCTGCCCACGGGCCCGCTCCACCAGCCGGATCATCGCCGGCCGCACCGCCGCCGGCTTGGCGACCCGGGCGTCGAACCCGAGCCGAAGCGCGGTCCGTCCCGCCGGGCCGCTGGCCACGAGGTCGAACCCGTAACGGTCGACTGCCGTCATGACGGCCTCGG
This sequence comes from Acidimicrobiia bacterium, assembly GCA_025923175.1. Taxonomy (GTDB): domain Bacteria; phylum Actinomycetota; class Acidimicrobiia; order IMCC26256; family BP-133; genus BP-133. The sequence continues at coordinate 693 of JAICGL010000339.1, read as the reverse complement.
TGGTATCGGTCCGGCCGCCTAGCACCCGGGCCATCAGCACCATCGAGTCGGCGTGGTCGGCGTTCATGTGCTCGATGATCCCCACCGCCTGCTCGCCCGCCAGCGGGTCGGCCTCGGCCCGGGCGTAGTCGGCCGCCTCCACCCAGCTCATCCGGCCGTAGCCCCCCACGTAGCGGACGCTGCGGATTTCCAGACGCCAGAACGAGAAATCCCCGAAGTCGATGTAGTACGCCGACGCCGGGTTGGCGGCCAGATAGGTGTCGCGGACTGCCGGCCGCTCATCTCCGGAGACCTCGAGCAGGTCCCCGATCAGGGTGACCCGCCCGGCGGCCAGCGGGTCGCTCCCCTCGGGGAAGGCTTCGGTGACGATCAGGCTGGCCCGCGGGTCGGCGACGGCGTTCCGGGTGTGTTCGGCCATGGTCGACACGAAAACGATCGGCCGCCCCGCCTCGTCGATGGCATATGTGGCCACCGAACCGAACGGGTACCCGGCCGGGTCGAGGGCCACTGTGGACAACACGCCCCGGTTGGCCCCGGCCACCAAGGTCCGGGCGCGCTCGGCGTGACTCGGCTCGGGCGCCGGAGGCCGTTCCGGGCCCGATTCGGCCCCGTCCCCGAGCCCTGGCGGCAGCTGATGCCCTGTCGACACGGCGGGAATCCTACGGGCGGGTACCCGTCCGTACCTGCCGTTTC
>JAICGL010000338.1 GCA_025923175.1 Acidimicrobiia bacterium | reverse complement strand
CGAGGTAGGCGCCGAGCCGTTGGCCCCAGGCGGCGAGCGGCCGCCCGAAGGCGTCGACAGGCTCCGGCCGTGCCGGCGGGTAGGCCGACGGCGGGGGCTGGTCGTCGGGTGGCCCGGGCGGCGACGGCATCATGCCCAGGCTATCCAGCGTTTGCGATTGGATGACGACTGCGTGCCGATGCAGCAACAGGCATTGGACCTTGACCCGCTTCGGGGGACGCGAGGCAAATGTCCGTAGAGGGAGTGCCGCCGGCAACGCAGAACCACCCGGATCGTGACGGGGTCGAGGGCGAAGTGGCGTCCCCAGCGATCCAGTCCGACGCCCGGCCACCCGCTGGACACGCCCCAGTCCGGCGGGTGGCCGTGGCATCTTAGTGGTGCGGCGCCTCAGGGGGCGCCGGGTTGGGTGGGGACGGAGCTCCGCCGTCTCCGCCCGACGGATTGTCCGGACCGGGCATCACCGGCCCGGCGGGCACGCCCGGCGCCGCCGGCACCCCGTTGAGCGAGGGCGCGGCAGGCACCGGGCTCGGTTCGATGTCGAGCGTCGTCACAAGGCCGGACATCTTGTGGCCGGCGTGGGCACCGGGCGCATGCATATGGCTGAAGATGTGGCAGTGGAACATCCACCGGCCCGGCGCCAGTGCCACGGTGATGATGTCGAAGGTCTGGGCCGTCGAGATCAGCAGGGTGTCCATCGTGATCGGCTGCGGCAGGTCGAACCCGTCCTGAGCCACGAGCTGGAACGGCTGGCCGTGGAGATGGAACGGGTGGGACAGCTCGCCCGTGGGGGTCAGCCGGATCCGGATTTTCTCCCCCACCTTCGCGCCGAGCGGTTCGGTTCCGGGGTAGGTCCTGCCATTGATGACAAAGCCCAGGTTCGTGTCGCCGATGAAGAGCCGGTAGTCGCGATCGACGGCCCTGTCACCGGTGTGGGGCACGACTTCCAGCGATCCGTAGAGCCCCTTGCCCACCTGATCGCCATCCCAGTGGCTGTGGTACCAGTGTGTGCCGCTGGCAGTGGCCACGAACTCGTAGGTCATGGTCTGGCCCGGTTCGATCGGCGCCTGCGTCACACCGGGGACGCCGTCCATCTTGTGCGGCAGCACCATGCCGTGCCAGTGGACGGCGGTCCCCACCGGCATCCGGTTGGTCACGACCACCCGCACCTTGTCGCCTTCGATGATCCGGATCGTGGGTCCGGGAACAGTCCCGTTGAAGGCGAACGCCTGCTTCTTCACACCGGGGGCGACATTCCAGGTGTAGGGGGCGGCGTCGAGCTTGAAGATCTTGGTGCCGTCCTTGTCGATGTCGTAGTCGGCGAACGTGGTGCCGTCGCCCCGGGCAGTACCGGGCAGGAAACTCTCGGGCCGGCCGCTACCGGGGCCGGCGTCGGGCACGGCACTGATCGGGCCGGGCAATTGGCCGGGCGGGGCGAACGCCGCGGTGGAGACCACCATCGGCCGCCGGGCCGACGTGCGCTGCAGCGCTGTTCCGACGCCGGTCAGGTTGACGACCAGAGCCAGGGCCAACAGCAGATGAAGACGCGATCGACGCATGGTCATGGACGCTTCGGGAGCCGGTCGGTCGGCACGCCGTCCAGCGGGCCGGGGGACGGGTGCTCGACGTCGTGGTGGATGGCGCGGGCGGGGCCTCGGGTTCTCCGGCGGTGGTGGGCGGCACGCTTCCGTCGGGGTTCAGCACGATCACCTTGCCCTCCATGTAGGTGTGGATGATGCAGTGGTATGCGATCTGCGCCGGCTCCGGAAACTCGACGGTGAAGGTCTGACCTTTCGCCATCTCCTTCGACTCGAATCCGTCGCCTTGGAGGTTGTGGCGGTCGGCATCGCCGTTGACCCAGGTGACGCTGTCGCCGGCCCGGATGGTCATCTGGTCCGGGTTGAACGTCAGACCCTTGATCTCGTTCTTGTGCTCGGAGGCACCGGCCGGCCCCGGCGTCACGATCGGCAGGAGGATCGCCACGGCGACGACAAGGCCGGCCGCAGTGTGGAACGGACGTGTCATCGTTGTCCTTTCAGTGTTGAGACGGCGCTCGTTGGTGGGCGGGTGCTGGGCGGCTCCCGACCGGCCAGCACCGATGTCGACGAGAGGATCACGACCGCCAGGACCAGCTCGACGCCCACGGCGGCCAGCAGCGGCCGCATGCGGGTGGCGTCCGTGACGAGGCGGCGTTCCGTGATGACGCGGGCCTGCCGGGCGGCGGCGAGCAGCACGGCGACGAAGACCAGCTTGAGAAGCAGGAGGCGGCCGTAGCCGCTCTCGGGGAGCTCGGTGACCTTCGGGGCGACCCGCAGGACCATCACGGCCCCGGCGACCACCATGGCCGACACGGCGGTGAAGGCCAGGCTCGAGTAGCGCGCCAGTACCACGCGCACTTCCTCGGCGCGGCGGCGGGGCAGGACGACGGCGGCGAGGAACACCAACCCGCCGAGCCACACGGCGACGCCGACGAGATGTACGAACACCGCCAACCGGGCGGCGAAGCCTTCGTTCGAGGCGTGGCCGAGCAGGGCGTGTGTCACGACCACGCCGCCACCGGCGGTCGCGGCCAACCCCTGCCACCACCGTGACCGCACCGCTTGGTCGCGCCCCATTGTCAGCATGGCGAGGGTCACGAAACCGAGACCGAGGAACATGGCTCGGGCGGCCATGATCCGCGAAAACCGTGTGCCGAGCACGGCGCCCATCACCGGCGGGTCGAGCGCGTCCAGCGCGCTGACCCCGCGCAATCCGGCGGCGGTGAGCCCGAAGGTGAGCAGGGTGGCCAGCGCCGAACCGGCTAGCGCCCACCACAGCAGCCGCTTCGCCCGGCGTTCCGTTGCTCCGTCGGCCCACACTCGGGCCAGGAAGAAACCGCCGCCGATCAGGATCGTGAGACTGGCGTAGTCGAGGAGGCGCGCCGCGGCCTGCGGTGTGGCGACGGCGATGGTGAGACGGGGACGCTTCGCCGCCCGCACGTCCGGCATTGGAGCGGGGGCGGCCATCGGGACCACGGTCGCGGCGGCCGGGCCGTGGGTTGGAAGCTGTCCGACGGTGAAGGGAACGTCGCCGCCCATCAGGTGGCCGTCGTTCCCCAGGAAGAACCACACGAAGCTGTAGGCACCGTCGCTCAACCGGGCTGGTAGCGCGATGGATGCCACTCGCCGGTCCGGAGTGGCCGGCGACGGATGCAGTGCCTCGATCTTGTTCGATCCTTTGCGCTGCAGGGTGACGCGGGCGCCGGTGAGGTCGATGCCTCCGGAGAACACGAGGCGTACCTCCGCCGGGGCGGCGCCCAGCCGATCACCGTAGGCGGGATCGGAGGAGAGAAGCTCGGCGTGGGCCAGGGCTGCCGCCGGGGTGAGCAACACCCCGGCGGCAGCCAGCAGGACCGAAAGGCTCAAACGGCGCATGGCTGCGGTCAGCAGACCGCCTTCTTCAAGGGATCCTGCTGAGCGCAGGTCAATTGGGACTTCCAGGCGTCCGGCAGTTCCTGGACCCAGCCGTTGTACACGTCGGGGTAGGCCCAGACGCCCTGACCGCCCTGGCCGAAGTTGCCCGAGGGCGTGTCGTCGGTCATCTTCGCCGCGCCACTGGTGATGACACCGCCGGTCATCCGGCTGTCGGAGAGGTCGCCGTCACCGTTCGGGTCGCCGTCGATCACCCAGAACAGGTTGTTGAACTTGACGGAGACGTACCCGAGATACCCACCGCCCTTCTTGGCGCCGAAGTTGATGCCATGACAGCCCGGGCCGCATCCGTCGAACGACTTGACGATCTTGTTGGTCTTCATGTCGATCTGGAGCACGTTGCCGGAGAACGTCCCGACCACGAGCATGTAGCGGTCGTCAGGGCTGATCGGCAGCTGGATCGGTGAGAGGGCGTAGGGCCCGGTCGACTTGCCGCTGATCTTGTCGTAGTTCTGCCGCAGGTCGATCGAGTACGAGTCGACCACTGCGCCATCCGGCGTCGGGCAGGCTGCCGTGTCCACCGACAGGCACCGGATGGTGTGATCGAGCAGGTTGGCCACGTAGGCGCGCTTGCCGTCGTTGGTCATCGACGTCGCCACCGGGAACCCACCCGAGACCGGCTTGACCATGTTGGGCACGCTGAGGTTGAAGATCGACGCGTTGGCCTCGTTGGAGTTCGGCGTGACCACGTGCTTCCCGTCGAAGCTCACCCAGTGGGCGTGCGGGAAGGCGGGGTCCTGGCCGGGAGCCTGCGTCAGGTACGAGTTGATCACCTTGCTGCCGGTGGGGTCGACCTCCACGATGCGGTTCCCGCCGTTGTTGGGAACGATCAGCGTTCCCGTGCCCGGGCGGCGCATGACGTGCGAAGGCGAGGGGCCGACTTCGGTCGTGTGCAGCGCTTTTCCGGTGGCCAGGTCGACGGCGGTGAGTTTGTTCGAGAACCAGTGGGTCTGGAACAGGGTCTTCTGGTCCTGGCTCACCGCCATGTTGTGCGGATTGTTGAGGTTGATCTCGGGCAGGAACAGCTTCCGGGTCATCTCCCATGTCGACGTATCGAAGCCGGTGATCGAACCAGGCTTCGTCTTGCCGGCCGACAGCTCGAACTGCGTGTCGACCAGCGCCTCCCCGACGCCCTGCACGTCAGGTTTCTGCGGCGCCGTCAGCGTCTGTGGCAGCTTGTACTTCTCGTGGTAGTACTGGTTGAGGTTGGGGATCAGGTTCGGGGAACCGTCTTCGTTGTAGGTCATCACCGGAGCGGCGGGGAACTGCGGGTCCCACACCGCCGGCTGGTCCGGCGAGTAGTACTGCCAGTTGGCCGGCTCGGTCACGATGAAGAACTTCTGGACGATGAGGAGGATCTCGTCCGACGCCGTCGGCATCTCCGTGCCGTCGATCCAGCGGACCGACTTGCCGAGGTCGGCCCCCGGGGTGGTGGGGTCGTCGTTGACGACCGCACCGAGCATGTACGGGTGGACACGGCACTGGAAGACGTACAGGCCCGGTTCGGACAGCT
>JAICGL010000337.1 GCA_025923175.1 Acidimicrobiia bacterium | reverse complement strand
GCCCGACTTCCGGGCCGCCCTCAGGGAGAGCGTCCCCGTCCTCAACAAAGTGCCGTCGGTCAGCGGGCTGGCCGACCCGGCGCTGTCCGCCCTCGCCACGACCTTCGGCGACGCCCGGCCGCTGGCGCCGCAGCTGGGCAAGCTGTTCGACTCGGCAGCGGCCCAGCTCGAGGTCCTCGCCCCCTACGCCCCCGAGCTCGACCTGCTGCTCGACGGCCTGCGCGACGCGTTCGCCGAAGGCAACAACCAGGGCAAGTACCTGCGGGTGGCCAGCATCTTCGCCGCCATCAACCAGGCTGGGAACCGCAACCCCTACCCCGATCCCGGGGAGGCGGCCACGGACGGGTCCCGCTACACGGTGGTGGGGGGCTCGCCATGAGGCGCGTCCTCTCCTGGATCGGCGGGCGGACCAAGCTCCAGCTCGGCGTGATGTGGCTGGTGGTCACACTCCTGGCCGGCGCCGTCCTCATGAACAAGCAGAACCTCCTCCTGTCGATGCGCAGGGGTGACACCATCACCGCCGAGTTCTCCTCCCGCTACAAGCTGGCCCCGGTCGTCTCCAAGGTCGAGGTGGCCGGTGTGAAGGTCGGCCAGATCACGGCCGTGCGCGAACTCGACGGCGGCGGGGCGGCGATCGAGATGAAGCTCGACACGGGAACCCTCGACGCCCTCGGTTCGAAGCCGCGGGCGGCCATCCGCCCGGCCACGTTCCTCGGTGGCCCCGGCCTGTCGGCCTACGTCGAGCTGACGCCGGGCGGCAACACGGGCCGCTTCGAGAGCGGCCGCATCCCGAAGGACCGCACGCAGGTGCCGGTCGAGTTCGACCGGGTGAACGAGATTCTCCAGGACACGGCCCGCGAAGGGCTGCAGACGACCGTCGCCGGCTTCGACGCCGCGCTGGCCAACGGCGGGAAGGAAGCGCTCGGCGCTGTCCTGTCCGACGCTCCACCGGCGCTGGCCCCGACCGGCCGGGTGCTCGGCGCAATGGGCGGGACCGGGGAAGGCGACTTGCGCCGCCAGGTCGTGCACCTCGCCCGGGCGGCGGCCGTCCTGACCGCCACCGACGGCGAGATCGAAGCGGTGGTCGAGGACCTCGCCACCGTGGCCTCGACGCTGGCCGACCGGGGGCCGGAGCTGGAACGGGCCATGGCCACGATGCCCGAAACGTTGCGCGAGGCTCGAGCTGGTCTCGCCGCGCTCGACGGGACCCTCACCCGGCTCCAGGCGACCGCTCCCGGGGCGCGGCCGTCGGTCGCCCGGCTCAACGAACTGCTCCGCAAACTTCCGCCCGTCCTGCAGAAGGCCACACCGCTCCTGGCCGACCTGCGACCGGTGCTGGCCGACCTGAAACCGGCCCTCGACGACCTGGCGCCCACCGCCGCGCTGCTGCGACAGCTACTCGGCGACCTGGAGGACCCGGTCCTCGGCCGGCTGTCCGACAAGATCATCCCGGCCGTGCTCGGGCCGTACACCGGCACCGGCCGCACGACCAAGGTCTACGAGGAGCTGGGCAACTTCCTGGCCGGCCTCGACGGGGTGTCGAGCTTCGTCAACTCCGAAGGCTCGCAGCTCAACTTCTACATCAGTCTGAACGAGGACTCGCTGAGCCTGAGCGGGCCCACCGGCGCCACCCGCCCCGCCGCCGCGACGGGTCCGATGTTCAGGAGCCTGCGGTGAAGCGGCTCCGGCGCAAGCTCTCCTACGCGTGGACCCGCATCCGGGCCACCAAGGGACTCGGACGCGACCTGGCGATCGTCGCCGGCCTGATCGTGCTGGCCTCCGCCGTAGGCGGCTACATCCTCTCCAACCAGCGGGTGTCGTTCCCCTGGCAGCAGAAGGTGGCGTACAAGGCCGACTTCGAAGAGGCACCCGGCGTGGCTCCCGGCCAGGGCCAGGAGGTCCGCATCGCCGGAGTGCCGGTGGGGGAGATCACCAAGTCCGAGATCACCCGTGACGGGCGGGCCCGGCTGACCCTGTCACTCAAGAAGCGCTACAGCACCGTCCACGCCAACGCCCGGGCCTTCCTGCGGCCGAAGAGCCAGCTCAACGAGATGTACGTCTTCCTCGATCCGGGCGGGAAGCCGGCCAAGGTCCTCGAGCCCGGGTCGGTCCTGCCGCTGGCCCAGACGACGCGGCCCATCCAGCTCGACGAGGTGCTCTCCCACCTCGACGAGCGGGCCCGCACGGCCGGCCGCATCGCCCTCGATGAGTCCGACGCCGCCCTCGCCCGGCCCGGCACCATACCGCCGGGTCTCCAGGCCGCCGACGCCACCCTCCTCGCCCTGCGCCCCGTCATGGAGTCGCTCGACACCCGGCGAGAGAAGATCGCCCGCCTCGTGACCGCCTTCGCCGACATCGCCACCGCCGCCGGCGAGGACGACGCCCGCCTGGCCCGCATGCTCGACTCCGCCCGGGAGACGCTCGACACGCTCGCAGCGCGCGACGCCGAACTCGACGCCGCGCTGCGCCAGCTGCCCGGCTTCGGTGACGACCTGCGCACCGCGTCCGGCGCCGTCGCCGATCTCGCCGGCCAGCTCAACCCGACGCTCGACGGCATCAAGGCCGCCTCCGGCCAACTCCCCTCGGCCCTGGCCGGGATGTCGGGTGTGGTCGACCGCCTCGACCGCACCACCGACCTCGCCCGCCCGGTGGTGGACGGCGCCCGGCCGCTCGTCGCCGACCTCCGCCCGCTGCTGGCGGCGTCCCGCCCGGCGCTGGCCGACACGGTGGCCTGGAGCCACCGCCTCGACCCGGTGACCGGCAACCTCGTCGAGCACCTTCCGGACCTGGCCGCCTTCGTGTACCAGGGCAACTCCATCTTCCAGCTCGAGGACGCCAACGGCCCGATCCTGCGCGGCCTCGTCATCTTCGGAGCGGAGACGATCACCTCCCTCATCGAACAGCAGAGGCCTCCCACGCCATGAAGCTCTCACCCGCCTTCCTGCGCAGGGCGCGGTCGACGACCGTGGGCGTCTTCCTGGCGGCGATGGCCGTCATCTTCGGTGTGCTGTGGGTCAACTTCGGCGGCGCGATGCCCGGTGTGACCGGCGGGTACTCGGTGACGGCCTCCCTGGCCGACACGCAGAACCTCGTCTACGACTCCGAGGTCCGCATGGCCGGGGTGCCGGTCGGCAAGATCCGGGGCCTCGAGCGGAACGCCGGCTCGGTCGACGTGAAGATGGAGCTCCGGGGCGACGCCGCTCCACTCCACGAGGGCGCGAAGGTCGTGCTGCGGGCCAAGACCCTCATCGAGGAAACCTACGTCGAGGTCACCGACGGCACCGGGCCTGCCATCGCCGACGGCGGACAGCTGCCCGCCTCCGCCGAGCAGCTGTCGGTGAAGTTCGACGACCTCCTCGACACGCTCCCGCTCGAGACCCGGGAGCAGCTCGCCGCGATGGTCAAGAAGCTCGGCATCGCCACCGACGGCGAAGCCGAGCACCTGGCCGACACGCTGGCCGCCCTCGGGCGGCTCGGCCGTGACGGCCACGACGCCCTCGACGTCCTCGCGGCGCAGTCCGACAACCTCTCCGGCCTCGTGCGGGAAGGCACCCGGCTCCTCGCGGTCCTCGACGAGGGCGAGGGTCAGATCGCCCGCATGGCCATCGCCGCCGAGCGGCTCACCCGGGCCACCGCCAGCCGCGACGACAAGCTGGCCGAGACCGTGCGGCTCCTGCCCGGCCTGCTCGACCGGGTGAATGCCGCCTCCCCGCCTGTCCGCCAGCTGGCCGGCGCGCTCACCCCGCTGGCCGATCCACTGAGCAGGGCTGCCCCCGATCTCGAGGCCGCTCTCGGCGAACTGCCCGGCGCCACCGCCGAGCTCCGGGGCATGTTGCCGGAGCTCGACCGGACCCTCGACCGGCTGCCCGCCACGCTCACCCGCACTCCGGCGGTGGCGGCCGACGCCTCGGCGCTCATCCCCGTCCTGCGCGTCGGCCTGGCCGACCTCAACCCGATGCTGGCGTACCTGGCGCCCTACGCCAAAGACATCGGCGCCTTCGCCGCCAACGGCGCCCAGGTCGTGACCGCCTCCGGCCTCAACGCCGGGCGCTTCCTCCTTGTCATCGACGCCGGCTCGTTCACCGGCGACGCGGTCACCACGAAGGTCCGCAACGCGTACCCGCCGCCCGGCGGCGCCACGGATCCGAAGCCCTTCACCGGATCGGTCCCTAGGGTCGTGGAGGATCCCAACTGATCTTGCCGACGGGTCGGGCGCGGGCCCTTCTCGCGGGCGGGATGCTGGCGGTGCTCGCGGCCGCCACTGCGGTGGGACTGAGCCGGACCGAAGTCGACACCGCCATCGGCTCCCTGCTCCCGACCGGCGACGCCGCCGTAACCGAATGGGAGGAGACCCAGGCGGCCTTCGGCGCCGACCCGGTCGTGGTGCTCGTCGAGACCGACACGGCCGCGGCGCTCCTCAGCCCCGACTCGGTCAAGCGGATGGTGGCGCTGGAAGGCACGCTGGCGGCGCTCCCGAACGTGGCCGTGGTCTACGGCCCGGGCACCACCCTCAACCAGATCGCCGTCCAGCTCAACGAGTTGCTGCTGTCCATCACCGCCCGGAGGGACGGGCTGCGGGCCGAGGCCGTGGAAGCGGCCCGGGCGGCGGGCAAGTCTCCGGCCGAGGCCGAAGCGGCCGGCCAGGCGGCGGTGGCCGCCTTCGAGCAGCGGTACGGGTCCCTCGTCGCCGCCGGCCTGCCGCTCGGTCTCCCGTCGGTGTCGAACCCCACGTTCAACCGGACCGTGTTCCTCGACGCCCAGGGCCGGACCAAGCCCCAGCTGCGCTGGATCGTCCCGGACGACCGCCATGCCGCCGTGTACGTGCGGCCCCGCGAAGGACTCGACCAGTCCGGCACCGACAACCTTGTGCGGGCGGTGCAGAGCGAGGCCCGGCGGGTCTGGGAGCTGCAACCGCCGCCCGGGCCTGCGGCGCACCGGACCAACCTGACCGTGACCGGTGCCCCCGTCCTCGTGACGGCGCTCGGCGCCGAAGTCCGG
>JAICGL010000336.1 GCA_025923175.1 Acidimicrobiia bacterium | reverse complement strand
GGCCGCATTCTTGCGGGCCGCCGGGCACGACGGTGCCGTGCTGGTCCTGGCGGTGGACATGCCCCGGGTCGGGGTGGAGCTCCTCCGGCTCCTGGCCGGACGGCCCGGCACCGCCACCGCCGTTCCCCGAGCGGGCGGGCATCCGCAGCCGATGTGCGCCCGCTACGGGCCCGACGTCCTCGCCGCCGTCGACGAACGACTGGCCGCCGGGGGCCGATCGCTCCGGGATCTGCTCGAGGCGCTGGCGGCGTCCGGGGCCGTCAGCTGGGTCGAGCCGGAGGAATGGGAACCCGTCGCCGGGCCCGAGGCGTTCGCCGACGTCGACACCCCTGAAGACCTCCGGCGCCTCCGGGAGGGTCCGCAGGGGCCATGATGGAGGGAATGGCATCACCGCCCGCATCCTCGTCGCCGGCATCTTCTCCGGCCCCGGAGCCCGTCCGGAAAACCGTCACGCCCGGCCGGGCCCTGGCCTGGCGGGACGGGAAGATCATCGAGCGGCCGGAGCGGATGGCGACCGAGGAGCCGATGGAGATCCGGGCCGGCGGCCCGGGCCAGGAGCCGATCAGCGTCGCCGTCACCATGCGCACGCCGGGCCACGACTTCGAATTGGCCGTCGGCTTCATGGTTGGCGAAGGCCTGATCCACACCCGCGACGAGGTCGCCTCGGTGCGCTACTGCGACCTCCCCGGCGGAGAGCCCCAGCTCTACAACGTGGTCACGGTTTCCCTCACCCGGCCCTTCGACCCCGGCGGCGCCGAGCGGCGCTTCTACACCACCTCGAGCTGCGGCATCTGTGGCAAGGCGTCCCTCGACCAGGTCGAGGTCCACTGCTCCCCGATTCCCGACAGCGAGCCGCTCCCGGCCTCCGTCGTGGTGTCGCTGCCCGACCGGCTCCGGCGGGCCCAGCGGATCTTCGAGCAGACCGGAGGGCTCCACGCCGCCGGCCTCTTCGACCGGTCCGGCAAGGCGGTGGCCGTTCGGGAGGACGTCGGTCGCCACAACGCCGTCGACAAGCTCGTCGGCCGGTCGCTGCTGGCCGGCGAACTTCCCTTGTCCGACAAGGTACTGATGCTCTCCGGCCGGGTGAGCTTCGAACTGGTCCAGAAGGCCGCCGTGGCCGGCGTCCCTTTGATCTGCGCCGTGTCGGCGCCCTCGAGCCTGGCCGTGGAGGCCGCCGACCGCCTCGGCCTGGCCGTGGTCGGCTTCGTCCGGGGCCGCGGCTTCAACGTCTACTGCCATCCCGAGCGCCTCGACCTCGACGCCTGACGGTCGTCGCTACGGCAGGAGTTTCTGCATCGTTGCCTCGTCGGCGGGGCCGTCGTGGGTGACCTTGCCGTCGAAGAGCGCGATGCAGCGGCTGGCCCGCTCGGCGATGTCGAGTCGGTGCGTGGAGACGATGACCGCCGCGCCGCTGGCGGCCGATTCGGCCAGGAGGTCGGTCAAGACTTCGCGGCTCGGCGGGTCGAGGCCGTCGAACGGTTCGTCGGCCAGGAGCAGTTGGAAGGGCCGGAGAAGGCCGAGAGCGATCGACGTCTTCTGCCGCATGCCTTTGGAGAAGTGGGCCGGGAGATCGTCGACCCGCTCCTCGAGGCCGAGGCGGGTGACGAGGTCGACCGCCGGGCGCTCCCAGTCCTCCAGGCCGTGGAGCCGGGCGACGTACTCGAGGTGCTCCTCCAGGCTGAGGTCGTCGTAGAGGACGGGCTCGTCGCCCAGGTACGAGGTCGCGGCGCGGGCCGGGATGGATCCAGCGTTGTAGCCGAGCACCTTGACCTCGCCTTCGCTCGGCTCGAGGAGGCCTGCGACGCAGGCCAGCAGCGTCGACTTGCCGGCGCCATTGGGGCCAACCAGCGCGATGAACTCGCCCTCCTCGATTTCGAGGTCGAGTTCGCCAAGGGCCACCAGCGTGGCGTAGCGGCGGACGAGCCCTTTGACGTCGAGCACCGGCACGTGTTCCTCGCTCATGGGGCGGGTATCGCCTTCTTCTTTTCGAAGTGCTTGCACAGGCCCCGCACCAGGAGCACCGACACGAGCACCACCGAGATGGCCGACTGGAACACCGCCGCGGCGGGGGAAATCCGCTCGCCGATCGCTGCCCGCCCGGCCAGCAGGGCCAGCCACCCGGAGATGGCCACGCCCGGGGCGAAGCCGAGGCGAAGCACGAGGACGGGCCCCGCCGCCTCCGGCACCGGGTAGCGCGACATCAACTCGGCGGCACTGACCGGCTCGAGGATCAAGCTGGCGCAGCCACCGGCGACGGCCGCGGCCGTCGCCGGGAAGATGGCCCAGAGCATCGGCGCCACCGGCAGGCCGAGGATGGGAACGGCCACGGCCACACCAACCGCGGTCGCTGCGGCGAGAACCAGGGTCGGCACGAGCAGCGACGCGGCGACGATGCGGCCGGGACGGAGCGGGAAGCTGTCCCGGCGGTTCGGATGGTCCCACTCCTGGGCCAGTGGCTCGAGGGCGTCGAGGGCGGCCACGAACAGGGCGGCGCCGGCCACGATGATGAGCGGCGTCGTCCCCTTCCAGGCGCCCCCTGCCGCGAACCCGGCCACGACGCCGAGCCCGACGACCCGCAGGATCCGGGTCGTCGGCCAGCGCAGGAGGCTGTTGACGCCCCGGCGGCGGATCGCCGCCCCGGGCCTCCCCAGGACGTCCGCCTCCCTGCCGGACACCCGTCGACCTTCAGGCGCGCCTGCTGCCTCGTCGGGAAGATCGCGACGGTTGCGGAGGCGGACCCAGGGACGGCCCCGAGGTTCCTCAGCGGCCAGGCGGCGGCGCAACAGGATGACGGCGCGAAGGTCCTGAAGGCTGAGGGCAAAGCGCAGTTGGGCGGCGAGGCGGCCTCTCCGCTCGGCGGCTTCGAGGGACATGTGGCCCAGCCGGACGGCAGCGACGGCGAGGCAGGCGGCGGTCAGGCCCACTCCAACGGCCACGGCCATGGCAACCGAGCCACCGGCGACGTCACCGGGCATGGCGGCCAGCGCGATACGGCCCATGTAGGTGAGCGGCGAGGTGGCGGTGCCAGCGGACACGTCGGCGGCCGACCACCCCAGCAGGGCGACGCCAACCGCTGTGCCAGCCGGCCGTTTGAGGCGGACACCGCAAGCCAGGAGAGCCGCGCCGACGGACAGCACGGCCGCCAGCAACCCGAAGACGGCGAACGCCACCGCCCAGCCGGCGAACCGCCCGGGCAGGCGCTGCCCGGCCAGACGGCCGACCACCACGCCGACGCACAGCCCGCTGAAGGCGGCTGAGCGAAGCTGGCGCAGCGCCGGCGCCCGCAGTGCCAGACGCCGGCCGATCGGGGCGAGGAGCACGACCCGCACGTCGGGGGCCTCCAGCGACAGGGGCCCGCCCCGGGTCCCCGACCGCAAACCGAGGGCCACCAGGAAGGCCACCCCCATCCCGAGGACGGCGGCGCCGTGGTCCCGGACGTCCGCCACGCCTCCGCCCTGCGCCGCAGCGTCGGTCACCCTCGAGGCCGACAGCCAGACGAGGGTGGCCCCCGACAGGACGGTCACGTAGACCCGGTAGAGGGTCTCGACCCAGTCGAAGTCCTGCTGGTGCCGCCGGTGCCGGGCCCGCCGGAGATCGCGCAGAGTGAGAGCCGGATTGGCGGCGTGCCCCACTCCTCGTCCCCTCCCCCTCATCTCGGCAGCGTCGTGGCCGCTGACGCTACCGTGCTCGCAAGGGGGCGCCTCGCTTCATCAGGTTGGCCGTGTTCAGGCGAGGGAAGATTTTCCTCATCCGGAGGCCGCTCCGCGCCGTAGTACCGAATACAAGGCGAGCGTGGCGAAATCAGGCAGACGCGCCGGGTTTAGGTCCCGGTCCCCGCAAGGGGGTGAGGGTTCAAATCCCTCCGCTCGCACAGCATCACGTGAAGCCGCCGACGGCCATCCGGCGGCGTGCTTCCCCGGCGAGTGCACGCGTGGCAGTTCAGTATTCGAACTAGTCCCGGTCTGCTGGCATATGGCAGGTTGCCGCTGTGGGGAGCTACGGCCAGGCGGAAACGAAGGCCGCGAAGTTGCGACCGACGATCGCCCTGGCAATTGCCTTTGTCTGGATCGTTGGGCCGCTGTCGCTCGGAGCAACGACCCTGCCCCAGGTGAATTCCACCGCCAGCGCTCAGCAACTGGCGCCGCTGGTCAAGCCGGGTGACCGTTTCCCGAACGGTGAGGCACCACAGACGTTCCAGGGTCCTGTCGCGGAGGCGAACTGTGGCCCGGGTTCGAACCCCGAGACCAGTGCCATCCAGGGGTCGGTGCCGGTCGCCGACCGGGAGAGCGGCCGGTCATCGCAGGGGTATTGGTGCAATCTCGAGCTGGTTGGTCGCTACGGTCCCGACGACCCCCAGCCCTTCGAAGGGGCAGGGTGGCAACTGGGCCGTTACGGCGACTGCGCCTACTACAGCCAGCGGATGGTGAATCCCTTGAGGGGTGACGCCCGCCAGAGGCCGGGCACGGTGGTGGTCGACGTGTCCGACCCGACCGATCCGAAGTTCGCAGCCAACATCGCCACCCCGGGGATGCTCGACCCCTGGGAGAACCTCAAGGTGTCCCAGCAGCGCGGCATCCTGGTCGGGGCCAGCGTGATCGATGGCCTCGGCGCCGGTTTCATGGGGATCTACGACGTGAGGGGCGACTGCGCCCGCCCGAAGAAGCTGTTCGACGGCCGGGTGGCGTGGGTGACCCACGAAGGCAACCTGTCCCGCGACGGGATGACCTACTACACGGGCGGCATGCAACCGGGAGTCGTCTCGGCAGTCGACATCTCCGATCCCAGCAACCCCAAGCTGCTGACCGCGTTCTTTGCCAAGCACAGCATCCACGGCTACAGCACGAGCCCCGACGGGAAACGCCTGTTCATCTCCCACGTCAATGACGACTGGCAGTACACGCTGAACATCGGAGGCAGTGGCTGGCGGGCCGGGGAGCCAGGCGAGGAAAGCGTGCTGCGCGGGAACGGCATCGGGATCTACGACGTGAGCGAGATCCAGG
>JAICGL010000335.1 GCA_025923175.1 Acidimicrobiia bacterium | reverse complement strand
TCGAGTAGCTCAGCTCACCCTTGGCGAAGGCGCCTGCCACCAGCGGCATCTCCTCGAGGCGCCGGGCCACCCGCACCTTTTCCCGAGCGGCACCGATCCCTAGGCCGCATTTCCAGGCGAACCAGTGCGCACACGACTGAATTCCCCACCCGACCCAACCTTCGCGCCGATCAAATTCGGCCAGTTTCATTAGCAGCTGGTACTCCTCGGCGGCTTGGCGGGCGGCCAGCTCACAGATGTCAGCTTCCAGCGTTTCCAACGCAATCTCGGGTGCCGCCGTCATCTCCTCAATCGGTGTCTCGCTCACCAAGCCCCTCCGTAATATGGTCAATGACCTGACCCACTAAGTCTAAAGAGAGGGTGAGACAATAATGCCGACGCCAATCAGTCGCGGACGACGCAGCTGCGTTGCGCGACCACTCGAAAGTGCCGTTGCTGCTGTGGCGGCGTTCCACTTCCACCGTCGGCCCAGACCGGGTGCCCGATGCCGCTGGAATACCGACACCAGGCCTGCGCGCCCGACGGATGGGACACCGGCTTGTCAGGCGACGGTGGCGATGTCGTCTCGGTCCAGGATGGTGATCTCGCCGCCGGAGGCGGCTTGGGCGGAGGCCCAGGACAGGGTGGCGGGGTCGTCGGTCAGGTAGATGACCTGGGTCGTCTCAGCGCAGCGGGCGAGTGAGTCGAGGAGCAGGCGCTTGTCGCTGGTTCCGAAGTGGGCGAGGGCGTCGTCCACCACGAGGGGGAGGGGTTCACGGCGGCGGTCGTTGCGGCCGGCCTCGGTGGCGCGCCGGACAAGAATCATCTCCGCCTCCCGGGCGGACACGAGGGAGCGGCCCGCGTTCAGCGTCGTCTCGAGGGCGGCGACTTCCTGTTCGAGGGCCGAGTGCTTGTCGGTCAGATCGTCGATGTCGGGCAGGTTGCGCTCAACGCGCTGCAGCGCCTGGGCGACCGTTCTCCGCTCGGCGATCGCCCGGCGGGTGTCGTCGACCGAGGGGTTGTCGAACTGGGTAACCCGGGCCGCCACGGACTCGGCGCCGGCGGCGACGTCGGCGGTGCCCTCGATGCTGAAGCCGAGCCCGGCCAGGTGCTCTTCCAGGTGCTCCCGGGTGGCTCGGCACTCCGCTTCGGCGTCCTCCAGCGCTCGTTGCAAGCGGGCGTCCCGGGCCTCCGTCGCCCGGGCGGCGACCTCGGTCAGGACGTCACCGCTCATGGCTTCGATGCCGGCTGCGGTGATGCCGGCTGCCTCGATGCGAGCTGCGTCGATGGTGACGTCGAAGGGGCGGCAGGCGGCGGCCAGCGCGGCCAGCGCGTCGACGAATGCCGGCTCCACCTCCTCGATCAGCTCCCGCTGCGCTTCGGCCGCCCCCTCGTCGTCTTCACCGGACGCGCCGGCGTTCAGCCGGTCGACCAGTTCGTCCCGCCGCTCGGCCATCGCCCGGCACGCCTTGGCGAGTGACTCGAGGTCGTCGGGAACATCCGTCGGTTGAGCCAGCGCCCTGACGAGTAGCTCCTCGCCGAGCCGGGAGCGGGAGCCGAACATTCGCCGTGCGTCGTCGGCTGCCGCCACGGTTCGCCACCACTCGTCAGCGGCCGCGGCCGCAGCGCGCACGGCGTCAGCGTCTTCTCCACGGCCGTCACGTTCGGTCTCACCCCGTTCGATCTGGTCGTCGATCGCGGCGAGCCGGTCGCGGAGTTCGTCGCGCCTGGCCAAGCGCGTGGTTGCCGACTTGAGCCTGCTCTCGGCCCGGGCCAGCCGCTTCCGCGCTTCGTCGAGTTTCGCTTCGATTGCGTTGGGGTCGTACTTCTGGTTACCGGCGAAGGCCCCGGAGCCCACCAGGATGAGATCGCTCGCCGCCCGGAACGTGAGGCCGATCGAGGCGAACCAGTCGAAACGGCCGTCGAGCGACAGATGGCCAGCGGAGTACGGCACCTCGGCCCCGGTGGCGAGCTCGATCAGCGTGGCGCCGCCCTGGTCGTCGCGGTCGAGCCCGATGCGGCGCCCTTTGCGATCCACGTAGACGACGCTCGTGCTGTCTCCCGCCCGGGTGCCCTCGAGGGCCCCGAACAGCAGGGCCATAAATTCCGCCCGCTCCTCCTCGGGCAGGCAGACCATCGTGAGTCGCGCGTGGAAGCGGATCGTCGCCGGGAGAGCGTCCGCGGCATACGCCAGTTCCTCGAACCGCATGAAGGACGGACCCCTCCGACAAGTGCCTGTTAGGAAATGGTCGGAAACTGGGCGGTCAGGCTGGAGGCCCTGAGAGCCAGAACGCGCTGTCCGTACCTTTCAAGCGGGCGAACGAGACACGTTCCGGAAGTTGGCTGCCCCTCGCCGACCCGGTATCAATCTGATACCATTTCGCGATGGCAATGACACTTCGGCTGACGGATGAGGAGCAGGCGGCCCTCCGGGAGCGGGCCGAAGCAGAGGGCATCTCAATGCAAGAGGCTGCTCGGCAAGCGGTTCGTGACTACGTTGCTCGTGGTCGTCACCGGGATCGGGTGAGCGCCGCTGCAGACCGCATCGCCGAGGCCCACGCCGACGCGCTCGAGCGACTTGGCCGCTGACCGGCCGGTCGAATACCTCGATGTAGACGACCTGATCGAACTCGCCGAGAGACTCTTCGGTCAGACACCACCTATCCGAGACGTGGGACTTCTGGGCTCAGCGGTCGCCCGACCGCAGACGACTGCGTTCGGTGCCGATGCCTACCCTGATCTCTGGGCGAAGGCCGGAGCGCTGCTGCTCTCGATCGTGAAGAACCACGCCCTCGTCGATGGGAACAAGCGCCTTGGCTGGCTTGCCACTGCGGTATTCCTGGACATCAACGGCATCGACGTCTCGGTCGCCAGCAACGACGACGTGTACGAGCTCGTGATGGATGTCGCCGCCGGCAACCACACTGTGGCAGAGGTCGCTGAACGACTTTCGCGCCTCGATCAGTCCTCCTCGAGATAGGGCTCGAAGGCGTCGATCGAGACGGTGATGGTCGGGTCGGTGTCGGGGCCCCAGAGTTCGGTGCCGGTGAAACGGACCGTGTAGAGCCACTGAGGATCGTCGCCCTGGCCGTAGGCGCGCGAGTCGGGCAGGGCGTGGCAGCCGTGCACGGCCGTGACCACGCCGGCGTGGCCACGTGTGTAGCGAGGCAGGCGGGTGTGGGTGACCGGGTGCATGTTCTTTGCCCGCACGGAGTCGCCGACGGAGAACCGGGCGGGCCGAGGGGCATCGCGCACGGACGGCCTGCCCCGGCGTAGCGCATCGGCGACCGCGTCAGGCGCGAGCGGACGGGGCGGTGGTCCGCTCGTGGCCAGTTGCTCGACGGCGGCCAGCACCGTCTCGTAGTAGCTCGCCGCCAGGAACTCGGCCGGGGGCAGGCTCTCCCGGGCATTGCGCCACTCGTCCAGGTTGTACGAGCCTGCGAGCCCCATGGCGACGTGAAGAGCGAGGACTCGTTTCTCCCACCCGTGGTGGAAGACCGGCTCGTCGGGATCGGGCTGCACCGGCCCGAAGCCGTGCAGCCCGCCGACGTCGTGCGGCCCGTTCATCTCATCGATTCCTCAGCCGGGTTCGGAAGCCCGGTTCCGATCATCGAGTTGCGGGTGACGAGCCGGGCCAGGTCCTCCTCACTCCAGCCGTCGGTCCCCGGAGGCCGCATCGGCACGACGAGGTAGCGGATCTCGGAGGTCGAGTCCCACACCCGGACCTCCGTATCAGCCGGAAGGTCGACGCCGAATTCCGACAGCACGCTGCGGGGGTCGACCACGACCCGCGACCGGTAGGCCGGCGACTTGTACCACGAAGGCGGCAGCCCGAGCACTGGCCAGGGATAGCAGGAGCACAGCGTGCACACGATGACGTTGTGGACCTGCGGCGTGTTCTCGACAACCCGGATCGTCTCGCCGCCCCGGCCGGAGTAACCGAGTTCGGCGATGGCGGCCGTGCCGTCCTCCAGCAGCCATTTCCGGTAGCCCGGGTCGCACCAGGCGCGGGCGACGACCCGGGCGCCGTTGCGCGGCCCGACGTTGTGCTCGTAGGCCTCGGCGATCGCGTCGAGAGCCGCCGGGTCGACGTAGCCTTTTTCGACCAGCACCTGCTCGAGCGCCTTGACCCGCGACTCCGGATCGGACGGCACCGTCACATCCGCAGGCCCTAGTGCAGCGGCCGGCTATTTGTCGGCTGGGTCGCCGGGGAAGGTCCCCTTCTTGATCTCGTCGAGATTGGTCACCCCGTCGCCGTCGGAGTCCTTCCCTTCGACAGCCGCGAAGTCGTGGTTCGCGCCGCCGAAGTCGGTCCCGTAGGGGTTCAGGTTGTCCTTGGACGCCGCCTGGGACTGATGGCACGTCATGCAGGAGTCGAGCTTCCCGCCACTGGTGCCGTACTTCTCGTTGAACTGGCTCAGGTACTCGGGGAGGCTCGACGCCGTCGGGCTCACCACCGCGAACCCGATCGCGCTGATCACGGCCGAGAGCACAGCGATCACGCCGAGCACACCTGGCCCGCCGAGCCTTCCAGCTGCGCGCGGCTGCCGTTCCCCCATTGCTGGCCCCCCTTGCGTTCACGGTGAGTGCCCAGAATGCCAAGTTCTGGGTGACCAGCGCCAGATCTACGGAAGGTTGTCGGGCAGGAGGTTGAAGGGGAAGGGCCTCGTCGTGGTCGTCGTCGGCGCCGGCTTCGGCGGATCCGGCTTCTTGTTGGGGTTGTCGTTGGGGTCGCCGGGAAGCGTCCCGGCCTTGATCTCGTCGACGTTCGAGAAGCCGTCGCCGTCCGAGTCTTTCCCTTCGATGGCACCGAAGTCGTGGTTGGCGGCTCCGAAGTCGGCGCCGTAGGGGTTGAGATTGTCCGCCGACGGCGAGGACGACGCGTGGCAGGTCGTGCAGTTGTCGAGGCGCGAGCCACTCGTCTGGTACCGGGAGTTGAACTCCGACAGGTACTCGGGTTTGCTCAGCGCCGGAGAGCCCAATCCGAAGCCGACCAGGCTGATCACGGCCGACAACCCGGCCACCCCG
>JAICGL010000334.1 GCA_025923175.1 Acidimicrobiia bacterium | reverse complement strand
GGGAGGCCGGGCCCCTCGTCGGCCACCTCGAGGATCGCCTGGCCGTCCTGTGACCGGACCCGCACATGGACTCCAGTTCCTTCGGGGGTGTGGATCCGGGCATTGGCCACGAGATTGCCGGCCACCTGCCGGAGGCGGGCCTCGTCGCCGGAGACGACGAGCGTGTCGGGATGCTCGAACGTGACGGGCCGGTCCGGGGCGATGGCCGACAGGTCGGCCAGGGCGTCGCTGGCGACGGCCACCAGGTCGACCGGGCGGCGCTCGAGCGGGCGGCCCTGGTCGAGGCGGGCGAGGAGCAACAAATCCTCGACCAACACGCTCATGCGGGTCGCCTCGTCCTCGATGCGGCGCATGGCCCGGGCCAGGTCCTCGGGACGCTCGGCCGCCCCCCGGCGGAACAGTTCGGCATAACCCCGGATGGCGGTCAGGGGCGTGCGCAGCTCGTGGGAGGCGTCGGCGACGAAGCGGCGCAGCCGGTCCTCCGAGGCGGCCTTTTCGGCGAAGGCCGTCTCGATCTGAGCCAGCATGGCGTTGAGGGCCAAACCGAGGCGGCCGATCTCCGTGTCGGGCTCGGCCGGCTCGACCCGCCGGGAGAGATCGCCGCCGGCGATGTCGCCGGCCGTGGAGGCGATGCGTTCGAGTGGCAGCAGGCCGAGACGCACGACCGCCAGCGAGAGCAGGGCGAGGAAGAGGAGCACGGCCGACGCCGTCGCCATCTCGATGCCGAGCAGCCGGCGCAGCGTCTGGTCGAGGTCGGTGGTGGGAAAGGCGACGAACAGCGTGGTGCCATCGCCGCTGGACGTCGCCAACACGCGGTAACGGAGGTCCCCGTTCTTGGACCCGACGGTGAAGTACTGCTCGCCCTCTTCGGGCGGCGGGGGCAGGTTGGGTACCGCCTGACCCCGCGGCAGGTACTGCAGGCCGTCGCCGGGCCCGCGCCGCAGTTCCCCGAAGGTGCCGCTGGGAATGACCGTCAGACCCGACGGAAGGCGCCGGCCGAACGCCCGCCCGGAGGCGAGCTCGTTGTAGACGGCGGACCGGCTGTCGGAGAGCTGCGAGTCGAGCCGGTTGCGGAGGTAGTCGGACAGGGCCTTGTAGATCCCTGCGCCGCTGGCCGCCAGGCCGACGACGGTCAAGGCCAGCAGGCCCGCGACCAGCCTGGCCCGGAGCGACCGCAACGGCTTCGGCTGCGCCTCCAAGGTCAGGCCGGCGGGCGCAGCGTGTAGCCGACGCCCCGCACGGTGTGGATCAGGCGCGGTTCGGTGGCGTCGACCTTCTTGCGCAGGTAGGAGATGTAGGTCTCGACGATGCTGCCGTCGCCGCCGAAGTCGTACTGCCAGACGTGATCGAGGATCTGAGCCTTCGACAGGACGCGGCGGGGGTTCATCATCAGGTAGCGGAGCAGCTTGAACTCCGTGGCCGTGAGGTCGACGGCCTGGCCGGCCCGCCAGACCTGGTGGCTGTCCTCGTCGAGTTCGAGGTCGGCGATCTGCATGCGGCCGCTCTGTTCGGGGCCGCCGGATGTACGCCGGAGCACCGCACGGACACGGGCCACCAGCTCCTCGAGCGAGAACGGCTTCGTGACGTAGTCGTCTCCGCCGATGGTGAGCCCGGCCACCTTGTCCTCGGTGGCGTCGCGGGCGGTGAGGAACACGATCGGCACCCGCACACCGTCGGACCGCAGGCGGCGGACGACCTCGAAGCCGTCGAGGTCCGGAAGCATCACGTCGAGCACGACCAGTTCGGGGCGGAACGACGCCGCCCGCTCCAGCGCCTGGCGCCCGTTCGACGCCACGGCGACATCGAAGCCGACATAGCGCAAGGCCGTGGCCACGAGATCGGTGATGCTGTCCTCGTCGTCGACGACGAGCACCCTGGCTTCCGACACGACGCTCATTCTCCCAGTCCAGCGGCTTTGCCTGGGAATATCCTGGGAATTAGCTGGGTGCCACCCTCGGGTAGGTTGCCGGCATGTCCACCAAGCGCAAGTCCTCTCTCGTTCTTGGAATCGGTGCCGTCGCAGTGGTGGCGGCCGGGCTCTTCGTGTACTTCGGACTCCTCAGCAACGACTCCCCGGATGA
Organism: Acidimicrobiia bacterium; assembly: GCA_025923175.1. Taxonomy (GTDB): domain Bacteria; phylum Actinomycetota; class Acidimicrobiia; order IMCC26256; family BP-133; genus BP-133. Next base: position 2,930 of record JAICGL010000334.1, on the reverse strand, counting down.
GTTTTCACTCGAGCGGGGATCGACGGAGAACAGCGCCGCGGCTCCTCCCGCCGGTGAACTGGCCGGCACCTGGACGATTGCCGGCGGTGAAGCCGGTTACCGGGTCCGGGAAAAGCTGGCCAACCTGCCGGCTCAGAGCGACGCAGTCGGCCGCACGTCCGCCATCACCGGCCAGGTCACGATCGCGGACGAGAGCGGCAGCTACACGGCCAGGAACGCCAACTTCACCGTCGACGTGGCGCAACTGAAGAGCGACGAAAGCCGGCGTGACAACCGGATCCGGACAACGGGCCTTGAGACGGACAAATACCCACAGGCCACCCTCGCCGTCGCCGGCCCGCTCGCGATCCCAAAGGACGCCGTCGACGGGAAGGTCGTGACCGTGCAGGCCGAAGGCGACATGACAATGCACGGCGTGACGAAGAAGGTGTCGATCCCGCTCCAGGTCCAGCGCAACGGGGACAGAATCAGGATCGTGGGGAACTACGACTTCGCCTGGGCGGACTTCGGGATGACGGCGCCGAGCGTGGCGAATTTCGTGTCGGTCACCGGTAACCCGAAGCTTGAGTTCGACGTGACCATGTCGAAGCAAGCCTGATCCACCCGGCGACGACCAGCGTCACCATCGCCGTCACGACGTACGGCGTGAACCACTCGGGAAAGAGCACGCCCCGGACGTAGTGGCGCAAGAAGCTGCCTTTGTAGACGCCACGACTGGCGTACTCGCGCAGCTGCTGCTCCAGCCCTGTCAGCGGGCAGTCGTAGTGGATCGTGACCGCGCCGAGGGCCCACCCCACCGCCACAAGGTGCAATGGCAGGAAGCGGTGCCACCGAGCGGCGGCGAATCCGCCGAAGACCATCGCAGCCAGATAGGTGAAGTGGGCCACCACCACGAGGTCCGCCAGCGCTTTGTACAGCACCCACACGCCGAGGACGCTACCGCCTATCGGCTACTGGGTCAGCCGGCGCACTCGCTGATGCCGATTTCGGCGTTGAAGGGGCCGGTTTCGTCGTAGTCGACGTAGAAGCTCGGGTTGGCGAACGGAGCGGGGAACTCGGCCAGATCGGCCAATGATGCAGCGAGTGCGGGAGCGCCGCCGGACCGGTCGAGCCAGGTGGTGAAGGTTTCGCTTGCTTCGCGTTCGGCGGCATAGCGGCCAACGAGGCGGACGGTGGCTTCGGCGCAGGCCTTGGCCGGGAGGCGCAGGGCCTTGCGGCCGTACTCGACCTGGGCGTCGCCGAGGTGACCGCCGAGGAGGAGCTGGTAGCCCGGGGCGGACTGGCCGTGAGCGCGGCGCTCGACACCGAAGAAACCAATGTCGGCGGTGTGGTGCTGGCCGCAGGAGTTGGTGCAGCCGGAGATGTTGACCCGCACGCCGCCGACCTCGGCCAGGCCGGCGTCGTCCAGCGCGGTGTCGATGGCGGAGGCCAAACCGCGGGACTGGGTCACGGCGAGGTTGCAGGTATCGGCGCCCGGGCAGCTCACGACGTCGCGGGCGAGTTCGGCGCCGGGGCGGCCGAGGCCGAGCGCTTCGAGCGCGGCGTAGAGCTCCGGCAGTTGAGTCTCGTCGAGACCGCGGAAGACGACGTTCTGCCGGTTCGTCACCCGCACCTCGGCGCCGAGGCGGCGCTGCAGGGCGGCGAGCCCGTCGAACTGTTCAGCGGTGACATCGCCGAGATGGCAGTGGGCGTAGGCCGACACCGTGCCGCGGGCGACGCCCCGCACCACGTTGGCCCGCTCCCAGCGGGCGTATGGGCTTCCACCTGAGATCATGACGGGCACGGCACCGGGACGCGCCGAGCCGGGCTCGAACCCGGTGGGGGAGATACCGGCCGGCTCGTCGCCCTCTTCCTCGACGACGGCGGGAACCCCGCCTGGCCAGCCGACAGCGGCGAGCAGCAGGCGGCGCTCTTTCAGCACCCGGGACCGCAACTCGTCGATACCGAGCGTGTCGACGAGCCACTTCATCCGGGCTCGCAGCTTATTGTCGCGGTTGCCGAAATGGTCGAACACCCGCAAGACCGCCTCCAGCGTGGCCATCAGGTCTTCGCGCGGCGTGAAGTCCTCCAGCGCCTGGGCCGGATGCGGGTTGGCGCCGAGACCGCCGGCGACGAATACGCGGAAGCCGGCTTCGGTCGTCCCGTCGGCCAGCGCCCGCGTCACGGCGACGACGCCGACGTCGTTGAACATCGCCTGCCCACAGTCGGTTGCGCAGCCCGAGAAGTTGATCTTGAACTTGCGGGGCAGGCGCTGGGCGTAGGGGTGCCGGAGGAAGTGGCGGAACGCGGCTTCGGCCCAGGGGGTGATGTCGAGCACCTCGAGGGGGCAGGCGCCGGCCAGGTGGCAGCCGGCCACGTTGCGGACAGTGTCGCCGCATGCCTCCCGCGTCGTGAGACCGACGGAGGCCAGGTCGCGCATGACGTCCGGAATCCGTTCGAGGGCCACGAAGTGGAACTGGACGTTTTGCCGCGTCGTGATGTGACCCCAGCCCCGGGAGTACCGGCGAGAGATGGTGGCCAGCATCTCGAGCTGCTCGGGCCGCAGCGACCCGTAGGGGATCTTCACCCGGACCATCTGGTTGGTGCCGCCCTGGCGTTGCCCGTAGATCCCGTTGGCCAGACGGAAGACGCGCCAGCGGTCCTCGTCGAGTTCGCCGGCCTGGTACTGAGCCATGAGCCGTTCGAACTTCTCGATGTCGGCCAGCGCCGCCGGATCAATGGTGGTTGCTGCGGGAGGATCAATGATCGCGGTCACGCCACGGCCTCCTTGTGATCCCCGTCGGCCAGCGCGGCCCGCACCTCGGCCCGCACCTCGCCGATGAGATCGACGAGCGTGCCGTACTCCGCACCGACCGTCCGGCTCAGCTCGTCCCGCAGGTGGCGGGCGTACCCCGGCGCACGCCCGCCGGTCGACACCGTCACGGTCAGGT
>JAICGL010000333.1 GCA_025923175.1 Acidimicrobiia bacterium | reverse complement strand
CTCGCCGCCTCAAATAAAGCCCAGTCAGGGGGCCTTCTCTTCGTATGGACCTTGAAACGATGCGCCATGAGTACGAGCTGGCGCGGCAGTACACGCTGAGCCTCTACGACGGCCTCGACGAGAGCACGATCATGTGGCGGCCCTCGTACCAGGGCAGCTCGATCGGGTGGCATCTCGGCCACCAGGCGGCCGTGAACCATCACGCCCTGCGGAACTGGATCAACCGCGACGGCAGCATCAACCCGGCCTTCGACCGGATCTTCGACGCCGCGACCGACGAGATCGGCCGAGCGTTCCTGCCGCCCCTGGCCGAGATCGTCGCTTACCGCGAGATCGTGGCGGCCAGAACCCTGGAGCGCATCGACGAGATCCTGTCCGGCGACTGCCGGGCGCCCGACCAGATGCGCCGGATCGCGGTCACCATGCTGGCCGGGCTCATCAACCACGAGTACCAGCACGACTGCTGGGTCGGCGAGGTACGGCAGGCGCTCGGCCACGGTGACCCGCCGAACCCGCTCTCGACGAACCCCTGCCTCCTCAACTGCGACGGGTACTGGGTCATGGACCTCACCCTCGCCCAGGAGCGGGCGGAAACGGCGAGGTCATAGACCGTCAGACGGCGCCGAACGTGAAGCGGGTGCCGGTGGTCGACGGGATGAGCCGTCCCGGCATGGCGTCCTCGGCGAGGCGGGCGAACATCCGGCCGGTGCAGTGCATGGGGATGATGTAGTCGGGGTTGAGGGCCTTGACCGCCTCGACGGTCTGGGCGACGTAGGGCTCGGGGGACGGCAACAGGTGGAACCCGCCGAGCACGGCGTGGACCTTCTCGACCCCCGAGGCCGCCTGCGCCGCCTTGATCGTGTTGACGATCCCGGCGTGGCCGCAGGAGGAGATGATCACCAGGCCGCGGTCCTTCACGTTGAAGCAGGTGGCGTGCTCGTACCAGAACTTGTCGGGCACGATCGCGCCGGCCTTCTCCTCCGGACTGAAGTGGGAGGAGTCGCACCCGACTCCGTCGCGCATCCCGAGTTCGACCCGATGGGCCGGCTGGACCGTCTCGAAGCTGTTGCGGGCGATGGCCCCGGTGGTGAAGGCCTGCCCACCGATGACCATCGGGGTCTGGGCCATGACCACTTCGACGTTCGACTTGCTCAGCACCCGCCGGTCGAGAACCCCGAAGGACTGGGGGTCACCGGCGTCCGGTACCCGGAAGCGGTAGCAGAAGGTGTCTTCCCCGCCCACGTACAGGGTGAGGTCATCCCGCAGCCTGTTGCGGTGGTTGGCCAGGAGCTCCAGCAGACCGCCGAAGTGGTCGTAATGGCCGTGGCTGAGGATGAGCGCGTCGACGGCGGCGATGTCGAGCTTGAGGAAGTTGAGGTTGTCGAGGCCGGCCGTGGGGGACAGGCCGAAGTCGAGGAGGTAGTTGCGGGTCTCGTCCGCCCGGGCGGACGCGAGATGCAGCCCGAGGCCCCACTCGCTCTTCAGCTGCCGGGGGAGTTCTTCGCCGTGGGCGAGGCCGGTGCGCTCGACCTTGACGTTGCCGACCTTGTCGGTCTTGGAGGTGGCGTCGTAGTAGCTGTCCACCACCACCGTGACCGTCAGCCGATCCACCAGAGGAGGCGGGCCGTCACTGGTCCGCAGGGCGACCGCATCCCCCGACCCGGGTTGATGCGCAACTCCCTTGGCAGTCGCCTTGGCGGGCGTCGACTTCGAGTCGCACCCCATGAAGGTCCCTCCGGCGAGCAACGTCCCGCCGAACAGCGCCCCCAGGCGCAACACGTCACGCCGGCTGAGATCCTCGAGGTCCATGGCTTTCTCCCCCTGACCGTTGCGGCCCCACCGTAATCGCACCGCCCAATTGTGGGTAGTTTTACTCGACGGTTCTGTCACCGTCCCGACGAAACCAGCGTTCTCCTCGCCGTTTCACACGTTGGTGCCGAGAATGAGTCCTCCGGAGACGCCAAGGGTTTCGCCGGTGATGTAGCTCGCGTCGGGGGAAGCCAGGAACGCGACGGCAGCGGCGACTTCGTCGGGGGTTCCCACCCGGCGGAGTGGCACGCCGCGGGTGAGGATTTCGATGGCGCGGGGATCCATTGTTCCGAGGAGCGGAGTGTTGATGGGCCCGGGGGCGATGGCGTTGGCGGTGATGCCGAAGCGGGCGTTTTCCCGGGCGATCGACATCGTGAAGGCGATGACTCCGGCCTTCGTGGCGGCGTAGACGGCCTGGGTCGTGGCTCCCATCCGGCCAGCCTCCGAGGCGATGTTGACGATCCGGCCGTAGCCGGCCTGCTGCATGGCGGGCAGTGCCGCCTGCGTGCAGGCGAAGACGCCCTCCAGGTTGACGGCGATCAGCCTTCGCCAACGTTGCGGGGTGAAGTCGCCGAACCAGCCGACGTCCGTAATCCCGGCGCAGTTGATGAGGATGTCGAATGGGCCGGCGTCGTCGATCGCGGTCCGAGCCGACTCCGGGTCGGCCACGTCGAGTTGAACCGCGTGGGCGCCGATGTCCTTGGCATGAGCGTCGGCCGCCTCAAGGTTGATGTCGCCGATGATGACCTCGACGCCGTCGGCAACGAGGCGCGTGGCGACGGCCGCACCGATCCCTGACGCCCCACCGGTCACGAAGGCCCGTCGTCCGGTCTGGTTCATTGCGTCACTCCGATCACGGCACGGGGAACGTCGTCGCGATCACGCATCGAGGTACGCGGGGTTGGCCACTTCGAGCTTCGCTGCGACGGTTGCACGCACGACGGCCAGCACCTCGTCATGGCGTTCGTCGAGCAAGCCGGCGCGGATCGCCCGGGCCAGCTCGGCTTCGTCGGCGACGCCGAGGCTTGCCAGAGCCGCCTGGTGGGAGGCGGCGTGGCGCGGGCCGAGCGCCATTTCCCGCTCGACCATCCGCAGGATGTTGGTTGCGACCCGGAGCTGATAGCGGCTCCAGCTGTCGGCCCCGATCTCGCCTTCCAGGAAGCCGCGCACCGCTCCGACCAGTTCGGCCATCGACGGGGGATCGTGCGGGGCGGCCATCAGGCGATCAGCTCCAACAGGTCCCACTCGGTTTCGCACGCTCGCCGACCGACGGCGGCCTGCTCCATCGACGGGAGCTCACCTTCCAGGTGGCTTTCGAGGAGGGCGATGCAGATCGCGCCCCAGCGCAGGGTGGCCTGCACCTCCCACCAGCGCAGCGCCTCTCGGTCGACCTCGACGCCGCCGGCTTTCTGGTAGGCGGCGAGGAGATCCTCGACCGTGCCGAAGCCACCAACCGGCGCGTCGGCGTCGTACCGCCAGGCCTTCTGGCACAGCCAGGCGAGGTCGGAAAGGGGATCGCCGATGTGGGCCAGTTCCCAGTCGATCACTGCTGCGACACCGTCGGGACCGACGATGAGGTTGCCGTTGCGGAAGTCGCCGTGAACCACCACCCGTCCGGAAGGCGGTGGGCGGCGGTCCTCCAGCCAGCGGAGGGCCAGCTCGAACGCCGGGTGCGGATGGCCGGAGGTGTCCAGCGCGTCGCGCCAGACGCCGACGGGGTCGGGCTCCGGCAACCCGTCCACCGCCGTCAAGGGAATCTGGTGGATGCGGGCCAGTGACTCGCCGCATTGAGCGGCCAGCCGGGGCCGGACCGCCGCCCAGGCGTCGTCGCGCAGGAGCTTGCGGGGGTTGCCCTCGCCCTCCACCCGTTCGACCACCAGGTAGGGCTCGGCGAGGACGACGGCAGGGACGGGGACACCGGCTGCGGCCGCCGCGTGAAGCAGAGCGGCCTCGTCGACCGGCGGCACCACTGGTGGGCGCACGCTTCGCCGCAGGATCAGCGGTCGACGACCGCCGTCGGTCTCCAGGGCGTCGAACGACCACGTCTCATGCGAGGCGCCTCCCGGCAGGAGGCGCAGGTCCTCGATCGGACGGCCGAGCAGTGCCTCGAGTTCCTTTGCCAGCAAAGGCCGGTCGGTCACCGCGAGAACTCTATGAGGCTCCCGTCCACGTTGCCGCTCACCACGATGCTGCCGTCCTCGCGGACGAGGACGTCCGAGGAGTAGTTCATCAACGGCACACCGAAGCCCACCGTCCTGGTGGGCAGCCCCGTTGCCACGACGGTGCGGGTTCCCCGGACGGGGTCGACCCGTACCAGGCGCCCGAGGTCTCCCTCAACGACCAGGAGCGTCCCATCGCGGTCGACGGTGACGCCTTCGGGGCCGGTGAGGCCGGAGGCCACGACCGAGGGTGGCCCCCCACCGAAGGCGACGGAGAGGATGCGACCCGCGCCGGTGTCGGAGACGTAGACGACGCCGCGGGCGCCGTCGAACGCGAGCCCCGAAGGGCTGCGCAGTCCTTGCACCACAGGGGATTTCCGACCGGTCGCCGGGTCGACGGCGACGACGGCCCCCAGCGCCTGATCGCTCACCAGCAGGTGATCGTCCGGGCCCGCCCGCACGTGCCACGGGAAGCCGAACCCATTGGCCACCAACTGGCGCGCCCCCGTGGTGAGATCGAGGCGGAAGATCCGCCCGTCGGGTGGCAGGAAGTCGCTGTAGTAGAGGCTCGTCCCCACCTGGACTGCTCCCGGAGTGAGCAACTGGAGCGGCCCGTCGACCAGGAGCCGGTTGTGGCGGGAAACCTTGCCGCCGGTCACCCGGGCAACGGCGGTGAAGTCGCCGACCACGAGCGAGCCGTCGGGCGCCTGGCTGAGCGAGAAGGGGAAGGCGAGCGAGCGGTCGGGGAGGAGCGGGTCGACCACACCGGTGGCCGGATCCACCCGCCAGATGTTGCCGTGCACGAAGTTGGAGACGTAGAGGGTCCCGTCCTCGTCCTCGACCAGGTTGTCGAGCCCTCGGGGCGCCTGGGCGATGAACGTCCGGGCCCCACTGATGCGGTCGACCCGCCACACCTTGCCGGTGTCGGTCTCCATCGTCAGCAGCTGGCCGTCCCGGCCCACCTTGAGCGCGACGAGATAGCCGAACCCGTCGACCAGGGTCCGGACGATCGTGCGGGCGTTGACGTCGATGACGTCGATGCGCCCG
>JAICGL010000332.1 GCA_025923175.1 Acidimicrobiia bacterium | reverse complement strand
GGTACCGAGATGGCGATGTGGTGCAGCCCGCCGAGCACCTCGGCGTAGGGCCCGACGTCGAGGCCGGGGAAGTCGAAGAAGGCCAGCAGGTTGCCATGGCCGATATCGAAGAAGAAGTGGTTCGAGCCCTTGTAGTCGCGGTTTTCGAAGATCTCGGTCAGCGGAAACTCGAGCAGCTCCTGGTAAAAGCGGATCGTCTGCTCAACGTCGGACGAGATGAGAGCGATGTGGTGCACGCCCCGGGCGGACGACTCCGGCCGCTCGCCGGCCGGCTTGAGGTAGCGGGCGACGAGCTGGGCCCGGCGGGCCTCGACGACGTCGAGGTCGACCCCCTCGGGGACGAGGGCGGGCCCGACCGGCGTGCCACGCCCGCCGGCCTCCTTCGCCCACTCCCGCAGCCGGGGTAGATGCTCGGCGTAGTGGTCCGGCCCGGCCTTGCGGATCCAGTAGGCGGCGTCCCCGTTTGGGTCGGGCGACAACACGGCGGCGGAGGCGATCAGCATCCGGGTGCGGGAGGCGTCGGCCTGGGCCCTGACGACGTCGAAGGGCAGTTCCCGCAGCGCTTCGAGGTACCGCCCGTTGAGGGCGTCGACGTCGATCTCGTTGGGCCGGTAGGTGCCGGAGCCGATCTGCTCCAGGGCCACCCCCGCCTGCGCCAGCCAGGCGCCGACGTGGGCCAGCAGGTCCTTGGCCGACCACCCCTCCTCGAAGTAGCCGGGCCGTTCGACGCTCTCGACCGGCAGCGAGTCGATCAAAGCGTGAAGTTCGTGCCAGCCGTCGTCTTCAGCCTTCCGGAGCTCAGGGTCGATCACGACCAGCCATGCTAGGGGCGATTCCATGACCGCTCTGATCGAGTACCGGGCCGTCCGCGTCGACGGCGACGACGGCCCGATCGTGGCCGACTTCTCGGCTGGCGTCCCGGCGGGTCGGCTCACGGTCATGGTCGGCCCGTCGGGCGCCGGGAAGACGACGCTGCTGCGCCTGCTGAACCGGCTGGACGACCCCGATGCCGGGGCGGTGCTTTTCGCCGGGCAGGACGTGCGGCGCTACGACGTCCTCGACCTGCGCCGCCGCGTCCAGGTGGTCGGGCAGGTGCCGGTGACGTTCCCCGGGACGGTGGCGGACAACATCGGCGGCGACGCGGCGGCTGCGCTCGGCCGGGTCGGGCTCAACCCGGCGCTGGCCACCCGGGAAGCCGATCGCCTCTCGGTCGGGGAGGCACAGCGGATGTGCCTGGCCCGCTCCCTCGCCCTGGAGCCCGAGGTCCTCGCCCTCGACGAGCCGACGTCGGCGCTCGACGCGGCCAGCAAGGCGGGCATCGATGAGCTCATCGTCGGGCTGGCCCGCTCTGGCCTGACCGTCGTCATGGTCACCCACGATCCTCGTCACGCCGTTGTGGCCGACCATGTGGTGACGGTCGAACCACTCGCCAAGGAGGACGGCCGTTGACCATCGGGGCCACCTCGGCCGGGTCGGGGTTCGGCGGGCCGGTCGGTTTCGGCGAGGTGGCCCTGGCGCTGCTGCTGGTGGCCGTGGCCCTGGCCGTGTCGCGCTGGCGGCGGGTCGGGCTGGAATCCGATCTGGCGGTGGCCACCGTCCGGTCGTTCGTGCAGCTGCTGGCCGTCGGCTACGCCCTCGACTTCGTGTTCCGGGGCCGTGGCGGCTTCACCGTCGTGGTCCTGGCGGTCATGGTCACCACCGCCGCCCTGACGTCGGGAAGTCGGGCCGCCGGCGTCCCCGCCGCCCGGCCGATCGCGGCGGCCTCGATCACGGTGGCGACCGCGACCACACTGGGCGTCCTGCTGGCACTGGGCATCGTTCCCAAGACGTCCCGCGTGGTCGTCCCCATTGGGTCGATGATCATCAGCAGCGCCATGAACACCACGTCGCTCGTGATGAGCCGCCTGCGCCACGACCTCGCCGCCAACCGCCGGGAAGTGGAGGCCCGGCTCGCTCTGGGCCAGCCCGGCCGCCAGGCCGCCCTTCCCTGGCAGCGGTTGGCGCTTCGGACGGGGATGCTGCCCACGATCGACCAGACCAAGGTCGTCGGCCTCGTGGCGCTCCCGGGGGCGATGACCGGCATGATCCTGGCCGGCGCGTCGCCACTCGCTGCGATCCGCCTGCAGCTCCTCGTCATGTACATGCTGCTCGGCGGCAACGCATTCGCCGCCCTGGTCAGCGGCGAGTTGACCCTTCGCCGGCTGTTCACCGCCGATCACCAGTTGATCCGTACCCTGCGCCGGGCGCCGCAGTAGTGGAATGCGGTGGGGTCGAACGGCAATTGGGTAGAGGGTGGGTCATGAGGCGATGGCTCGCGTCCGTGGTCGTGATCCTGGGCCTGGTGGGCGGGGCGCTGGTCCTCCCGTCCTCCGCCAGCCCCACCGTCGACCGCCCGTACGGGCTCAAGGTGCCCTCCGGGTACGACGCCCGCCACCCGGCGCCGCTGGTGGTGCTCCTCCACAGCTACACGTCCAACGGGAAGGCGCAGGCCGACTACTTCGGCCTCCCCGCCCTGGCCGACAGCGCGGGATTCCTGCTCGCCACCCCCGACGGCACCCACGACATCATGGGCGACCGGTTCTGGAACGCCACCGACGCCTGCTGCGACTGGTTCTACAGCGGCGTCGACGACGTCGCCTACATCGACGCTGTGATCGACGACATCGCCGCCCGCCACTCCGTCGATGCGGCCCGGGTGTTCCTGGTCGGCCACTCGAACGGGGCTTTCATGTCCCACCGATACGCCTGCGAGCGGGCCGACCGGGTGGCCGCCATCGTCACCCTGGCCGGGATGCAGTGGAAGGACCAGAGCCAATGCCGCCCCTCGTCGCCGGTGTCGGTGCTCCAGGTCCACGGCCGCGACGACGGCAACATCGAGTACGAGGGGGGCACCTCCTCCAACGGCGCCTCCTACCCCGGGGCGCTGGAGACCGTCAACGACTGGGCGTACCACAACGGCTGCAGCGGCACCCTGGCCGCCACCGGCCGGCGACTCGACCTCGACCGCGGGGTCGCGGGTGACGAGACCCAGGAGAAGGCCCATAGCGCCTGCCCGCCTGGAACCGACGTCAAGCTGTGGACCATCGAGCGGGGCCCGCACGTCCCGACCTTCAACGAGAACTGGGCCACCGCGATTTGGACCTTCATGGCCAGGCACCCCAAGGCGGCGAGTAGGTCCTAAAACGCCGTCGCTACGCCGGGGCGCATTGGAACTTGAGAGGCGGTGAAACCGGGACGTCCTCCCGCTTCCCGTCCCCGGTCTCGACCGTGACATAGCTGATCGTGCCGTCGAAGCCGTCCGGGTCGAACTCCAGCCCCACCATGCTCTGGTGAATCGAGTGGAAGAACCCGGTGTTGCCGCCCGCGAGGCTCGGGAAGCGCCAATAGCGACCTCCGGTCAGGGTTGCCCGGACCGTGACCCACCAGAGGTTGTTGTCGTTGTGGCGGGTGCACCCCACGTACTCCACCGAACCGACCAGAGTCGGGGCCTGGAAGGGCGGCGTCATCTCGACACCGGGGGCCGCCGTCCAGACGTTCTGAACGCTGCCGGGGGCCAGGTCACTCGGCGGCGTCCAGGTCGAGAACTGAGGGCCAGGTCCCGGGACCAGGTTCTCGGCCGGGACCTGCCACTGCGTCGTGACGGTTGTCGAAGGAGCCTTTGGCGTCGGAGCGCGCCGGGCAGCCGGAGCGGTCGCCGAGGACGACGTCGTCGGGGCGGGCCGCCGGGCCGGAGCCCCCGTGGTGGTGGTCGACGAGGTCCCGGCCGACGCTGCTGCGGGTGCCGTGGTCGTCGTCGGCGCGGCCGTCGTGTCGGTGACGATCGAGCGAAACGTCGTCGACATGGGGGTCGACGCCTCGTCGGACCCGCCCCGGCTGCAGCCGGCGGCGGCCAGGATTGCGGCGCCCAGGAACAGGCGCGAGAAAAGGGCGGTAAGCCGGCGTGCAGTCATCCCCCCTCTGACGGAAACGGCTCCATGGGATGACGCCGGCCGGACGCCCGCTGGGCGGTGCATGGCGGAGCGTCCCGAATGCGGAGGGCCGTCCCGGCGTCAGTTGGGGCATGAGACGATGGCTCGCGTCCCTAGTCGTGATCCTGGCCATGGTGGGTGGGGCCCTGGTCCTCCCGTCCTCCGCCAGCCCCACCGACAACCGCCCGTACGGGCTCAAGGTGCCCGCCGGGTACGACGCCCGGCACCCGGCGCCGCTGGTGGTGCTGCTGCACGGCTACACGTCCAACGGGGAAACCCAGGCCCGATACTTCGGTCTCCCCGCCCTGGCCGACAAGGCGGGATTCCTGCTCGCCACCCCCAACGGCACCCGTGACCTCTTCGGCAACCGCTTCTGGAACGGCACCGACGCCTGTTGCGACTGGTTCCGCACCGGAGTCGACGACGTCGCCTACATCGACGCCGTCATCGACGAGATCGCGGCCGGCCACTCGGTCGACCCGGCCCGGGTGTTCCTGGTCGGCCACTCCAACGGGGCCTTCATGTCCCACCGCTACGCCTGCGACCGGTCCAGCCGGGTGGCGGCCATCGTCACCCTGGCCGGCCAGCAGTGGAAGGACCAGGGCAACTGCCGCCCGTCGTCGCCGGTGTCCGAGCTCCAGGTCCACGGCCGCAACGACGGCACGGTCAGGTACGAGGGCGGCTCGATGCCCAACGGCGCCGTCTACCCGGGGGCGGTCGAGACCGTCGACGACTGGGCGAAGCAGAACGGCTGCAAGGGCTCTTTGGCCCCCACCGGCCGCGAATTTGACCTCGACAGCGCGGTCAACGGCGACGAAACGGTGGAGGAGGCCTACAGCGGCTGCCCGGCTGGAACCGACGTCCTGTTATGGACGATCGAACAGGGCTCGCACGTCCCGGCGTTCAACGAGCACTGGGCCGAGGCGATCTGGGCATTTATGGCCAACCACCCCAAGGCGGCGAACCGGTCCTCGGTACCGTCACGAACCTGACACATTCGCAGGAAAACCGCCCGGGTCTGCGGAAACAAGATAAGTACAACCCGTTGGCCCG
>JAICGL010000331.1 GCA_025923175.1 Acidimicrobiia bacterium | reverse complement strand
CCGGATGGTCGAGGCAGAGGATCGACTGGCGGGCGTCGGCAGCGTTGCTCGCCCCGGCGTTCTGGTAGTTGCTGGCCAGAGTGGCCAGCGGGGATCCGTCGCCCCGCTCGGCGGCGGCCAACGCGTCGCCCAACGACGCCCACTTGGACCGGGCGGTGAGGCGGCTCATCATCCCGCTGACGAAGTCGTCGACGCCGACGATCCGCCCGCCCGACGCCTTGAGAGGCTCCTGGCGCACGCGATCCATGAGAGCGAGGAGCGCCTGGGTCCGGTCAGGGTTGGCGGGGCGCCACTTGCAGGTCGTCGTCTTGTCGCACCAAACGAAGAAGGAACGCAGCGCAGCCTCGAATCCCTTTGCCTGGGCCAGGGTCATCTGGTCGAGCGTGAGGTTGGGGTCGATCGGCCCGTCGAGGACGAATGCCCGCACCCGCTGCGGGTAGCGGTCGGCGTACACGGCGCCAAGCAGCGTTCCGGCCGAGTGGCCGATGAATGTCAGCTTCTCCTCGCCGAGGGCGATCCGGATGCGCTCCATGTCTTCCGCAGTGCTGTCGGTGCCGACGTGGCGGAGCAGGTCGCCGCTCCAGCGGAGGCAGGCCTCGCCGACCGCCTTGTAGGCATCAGCCAGGGTCTGCTGGTCTTCCGGCTTGGTCGGGGCGGGATCGATGGTCGAGCCGCCTCCACCGCCGCTCGAGGGCTTGGCGTTCGGATCGGAGCAGCGGACAGGAGCGCTGCGCTGGATGCCCCGTGGATCCCACGACACGATGTCGAAGCGGTTCTGCAGCGTGGTGGTGAGCGAGCGCAACTCATTCGGCAGGGCGCTGACGCCGGAGTTCCCCGGGCCGCCGGGGTTGATGAGCAGCGAGCCGATCCGGGCAGCCGGCGTGCGGGCCGGCTTGCGGGCCAGGGCCAGGGTGATGGTCGGGCCGTTCGGGTCGTCGTAGTCGCGCGGCACGGCGAGGCTGGCGCACTGGAGCGCCCCGCAGGCCTTCCAGGTGAGCCCGCCAGGTGACGTTGTCGGGCCGGGCGCCGGGGCCGGTTGCTTGGCGGCCGTCGTCGGCGGTGCCGCCGTCGTGGTCGTCGTCGGCTCAGCAGTGGTCGTCGTCGGCTCTGCGCTGGTCGTCGTCGCCGGCGCCGTCGTGGTCGTCGCCTCCGCCGCCCGCTGGTTGCGGTCACCGCCCCCGGAACAGGCCGCGCCCGCCAGCAGGGCGGCGACGACCAAGAGGCGGGAAACGCGGTGCACGGCTCCACGCTACCGGCGGACCCGCATGCCCGGACGGCGGGCACGCCGCCCCGACACGGCGAAACCGGCCAATTGCCTCCTATTCTGGAGCCGTGCCCGATTTTGCCGATTCGACGACGACCGAACTGGAGCGCAAGCTCGTCCCCCTCCGGTGGGCCGCCCTCGCCGAGACGGTGACCTACTGCATCCTGTTCTTCTTCTGGGTGACGGGCAACCGCACCGGCCGGCTCCTGATGGGCTCGACCCACGGGATGATCTTCCTGGCCTTCGCCGCCATGGTGCTCGGTGTCCGGGCTGACATGGGCTGGAGCTGGCGCTATGTCATCACCGTGCTCGTCCTCGGCCCGATCGGCTCGGTCATGGTGTACTCCCGCCTCCGCAGCGAAGGCGTCCCCACCACGATCTGAGCGAACAGCTTCACCCGAATTGGCGTTCCATTTCCGCCCTATTCGGGCAAACGAACGCCGGTTGCTTCCAACCCCTGGGGTGGCTGTGCCGATAAGCGCGGCACATGCGGCGCGCTACTTCCTCGGTTCTCATCGTCATCGGCCTCTTCGCCGCCAGCGTTGCCTGGTGGGCGTTCGCGGCACGGTTCACCGTGCTCGATTCGGAGCGTTCGGCACGGATTGCCGACACGCTGGTCGAACAGCCGGTCCTGCGCGATGCCGTTGCCGAGGGGTTGGCCTCAGCGCTGCAGCAGGCGCTCCCGCCGGGCACGCCGATCGAGCCTGAGATGCTCGACGCGGTCGCCCATCAGGCGCTCGACGACCCGCGAGCCACGGCCGCGCTGCGGAGCGCGCTCCTCGCTTCCCATCAACGCCTGATCGGCGAGTACGACGGGCCGGTCTCGTTTGACGTTTCCCCCATCGCCGCCGCCGGCCGTGACGCGCTGGTAGCCGCCCGCCCTGAACTGGCGGGGGCACTCCCCGACGAGCCGACGCTGGCGGTCGAGCTGCCGACACAGAATCTGCCGAAG
Organism: Acidimicrobiia bacterium; assembly: GCA_025923175.1. Lineage (GTDB taxonomy): Bacteria > Actinomycetota > Acidimicrobiia > IMCC26256 > BP-133 > BP-133. The sequence goes on along the minus strand of JAICGL010000331.1, from coordinate 2,829 downwards.
CTCGGGTGGCTGCCCGAACGGACCCGGGAGCTCGCCGGCCTGGCCTTTCTCCTCGCCGTCACGTTCCTCGGCCTCGGCATCGTGGCCGCCTCCGACCGGCCAGGCGTGCTTTCCCGGGCCGGGCGCTGGGCCCTGCGGGCCGGCGTCTTCTGGGCCCTGTTCGGCTGGGGGCTCCCCTACCTCATGACGAAGATCGACGAGCCTCGCCTCGCCGCCCTCGGGGCAATCGGCGTGGCCGCCGTGGGCCCGATGATCGCCCCGGCTGTCCTCCTCGTCTCCGCCGGGATCGCCGCCCTCTTCGGCGCCCGGGCCTGGCGTGTGGCCCTGGCCGCCATCCCGCCCGCTCCCCCATCCGGCGGCCCCAGTCCCCAGCCCGGCCCGGTCTGGCCCGCGACCTCCGGAACCGCCTCCTGGGATCCCATCCCGCCGGTCGACCAGCCCCGGCGCCGTGGCTACCCGCGCCGCGATGACGAAAAGGTCTCGAGCCGCAACTGGCGCGCCTGACGAGGCCGAGCCGCCAGTCGCCTAACCCACCGCCCGTTGCGGCAAACCGAACGCCTTGACTGCTATTTGCAGCGATCCGTCGGGCTGACGTTCCCAGACCTCGGTGTACCAGAAGCGAATCCGGCCGGGTCCGGCCGTGACCACACCGGCAAGCCTGGCAACCGTTCCGCCGCCGTTGACGCTAAGCCACTCCTGGCCGTCGTTAACCTCCCCGGCAGCGTCACGGACACTCTTGAAGTATTCGACGGCGGCGGTCCGCCCTTTGATTGGCTCGGCATTCGGCGCCAGCAATACAGCGTCTTCGGCGAACGTCGAACCCAACTCGTCCCACTTCTTGTCGTTGTACGCAACGATCCAGGCCCCTTGCACCCGCTTGGCCTCGGCGACAATCTGAACATCGTCATCGGTGTTCCCGCCCATTCCGGCACCGGCGACCGCAATGCCCGGGGCCAGGACCACTACGGCGGCAAACGCCAGCAGTACCCGCATTGGCTTCAGGTGTCGTAGCGACATGTCAATCTCCCCCTCCGTCGTGCCGTCCCGGCCCTCCAACGGGGATTGCAACGCACGTGTCGCTGGCGGTCAACGAAAGCGGGTCGATGTGTGAGGGTGGTGACAGACGGTGTGTCGCAGAGCTTCGACGACGTCGGCGGTTCACGTGCACGGAGGGCAATAAGGTGGCCGGATGCGGGTCGCGGTGCCGTTCGAGGATTGGGTGGTCGGCGTGTTCGACCCGACGGTGGAAGATCCGTGGCCTCCTGTGGAGCAGGAACTCGAATACCTGACCCGGTTGTTCTCCGACCCGATCGGGACGGTCGAGGGGCTCTCCGACGAGGAGATCGGCGTCGGGCTGTGGAGCGTGCTCGATTCGGGCGGGGCCGGCACGGCGCTGGCGCTCAACGATGCGACGCTTCCCCTCGATGCGCGCATCGCCTGCGTGCACCAGATCCGTACTCTGTACCGGGAGCTCTTCGTGCCGCGCTGTGCGGAGCGGCTCGGGCACGTATCAGAGCAGGGCGGCCGGCTGGAGATGATCTGCTACATGTTCTGGGATGTCGCCGTCTTCGGCGGCCCGCCCGGGGAGCGGGAAGGGAACCTCTTCGAAGATGCCGTGCTCGACGTGCTGGAGGACACGCTGTACCTCGAGCACGCCGCCTGCCAGGAGAGCGCCATCCACGGCCTCGGGCACCGGGTGAGCCGCCACCCGGAGCGTGCACCGGCCATCCTCGACCGGTGGCTCCGTACGGGGCCGATACGCGACGCCCGCCTGCGGATCTACGCCGAGGCGGCCCGGACCGGCTGCATTCAGTAACGCCCGTAGGATTCCCGCATGGGTTCCGGGGTGCAGGTCTCACCGCTCGTGGCAGCGGCGCTGGGCGAAGGGCGCGCTGTTGTCGCGCTCGAGTCGACGGTGTTCAGCTCTCTGGGTCTGCCGGGCCCGGCGGGCGCCGAGGCACAGAAGCGCGTCTACGAAGCTGTGTTGACCGGCGGGGCGCTGCCGGCGCTGACGGTCGTGCTCGACGGGGAGGCCCGGGTCGGTGTCGACGACGAAGAACTCCCTCGGGTGTTCGCCGCCGACCGGAAGGTGGCGGAACGCGACGTGGCTGTGGCAGTCGCGCAGCGGTGGCCTGCGGCGGCCACAACGGTGTCGGCGTCATTGTCACTGGCTGCTGCAGCGGAAATCGGCGTGTTCGCCACCGGCGGCATCGGCGGCGTCCACCGCGACTGGCCGCAGACCGGTGACGAGAGCGCCGATCTCGGCGCCCTCGCTCACCATCCGGTGGTGACGGTGTGCGCTGGAGCCAAGTCGTTCCTCGACCTGCCACGCACGCTCGAGCGCCTCGAGACGCTCGGTGTCCCCGTCATCGGTCTCGAAACCGACGGCGGCCGCTTCCCCGCCTTCTGGTCCCGCCGGAGCCGATGGCCGGTTCCCCATGAGGTGGCGACGCCCGGTGAGGTGGCGGAGTTGGTGTGGACTTCCCGCACGCTGGGCTACGGCGGCGGCGTCCTCGTCGTAACGCCCGTCCCCGAAGCCGACGAGGTGCCCTTCGAAGAGCTGACCCCGATCATCGACGCCGCCCTGCGTGCTGCGGCCGAGGCGGAGATCACCGGCGGCGCGGTCACGCCGTTCGTAATCGAGCAGATCGCCGCCGCCACCGACGGCCGGACCGTCGCCGCCAACCTTGCCCTCGTCGAACACAACGCCGCCGTGGCCGCGGCCATAGCTGTCGCGCTTGCCGACGAGATCGCTTGACTGTCACACCCCGTCTTTAGGATGGGGGCATGGTGGCCGCTGGGGTCGATCCGCTGGGTGATGTGTTGGCT
>JAICGL010000330.1 GCA_025923175.1 Acidimicrobiia bacterium | reverse complement strand
CCCGTCGGGCTTCCAGCGGCTGGCGCCGGGCCGCACGGTGCGGCTCCGCCACGGGTACTGCATCACGTGCGACGAGGTCGTGACCGACGAGGCCGGCGAGATCGTCGAGCTGCGGGTGAGCCACATCCCCGGTTCGGTGGGGGCGAACCCGGACGGCGTCAAAGTGTCAGGGGTGATCCACTGGGTCTCCGCTCCCGAGTCGATCACGGCCGAGGTGCGCCTGTACGACCGGCTGTTCAAGGTGGCCCGGCCCGAGGACGCCGACGGCGACTTCGCCCGCCACCTCAACCCCGACTCGCTGCAGGTCATCGAGGGCGCCCGGCTGGAGCCGAGCCTGGCCTCGGCCGAGCGCGGCAGCCGCTGGCAGCTGGAGCGGGTGGGCTATTTCTTCGTCGATCCCGTCGACTCGCGGCCCGGCGCTCTGGTGCTCAACCGGATCGTGACGCTGCGCGACTCGTGGGCCGGGAAGGCTTCGGAGGACGCCGCTGCGGCCCGCGCTGCCTCGGAGGAGGAGGGCCAGCCGAAGGCCGCCAAAGCCAGCACCCGTCCACCGAAGAAGAGCCGCACCGAGTACCGGGCGGAGGCCCGCCGGCGTGACACGGTGTTGGCCGAACGGTTTGCCTCCTGGCCGTCTCACCACGGTCTCTCGGAGGCCGACGTCGATCTGCTGACCGGCGACCGGCCGACCGGTGACCTCTTGGAGGGTGCGGTGTCCGCCGGCGCGCCCGCTCCTGCAGTGGCCCGCTGGATCATCAACGAGCTGCCCCGGGAGCTGGGGGAGCGCGAGCTCTCCGATGTGCCGATGACGCCTGCGGCGTTGGGGTCGCTGGTCTCGGCGGTCGAGTCGGGTGCCATCTCCGGGCCGGCCGCCAAGGAAGTTTTCGCCGTACTCATGGAGCAGGGCGGCGACCCCACCCAGATCATCGCCGAACGGGGGCTGGCCCAGGTCAGCGACGAAGGCGCCATCGCCGCGCTGGTCGACGAGGTCATCGCCGCCAACCCCGACAAGGTCGAGGCCTACCGGGCGGGGAAGACCAACCTGGCCGGCTTCTTTGTGGGCCAGGTGGTGCGCGCCTCCCAGGGCAAGGCCAACCCCCAGGTGGTCCAGAAGGTGGTCGCCGACCGCCTCGGCTAGGGCACCCGGCGGCCGCCCGCTGGTCCGCCGGGGCCTGTCGCGCTTAGGTTGACACCATGTCCGAGACCACCGAGGAGCTGGGCGCCCGCTGGCAGTCGGAGCGGTGCCCGGAGTGCGCCTTCGACCCCAATGGCTTCGGCCCTGCCGATTTGCCGGCGGCGGTCGCCGGCCTGGGTCGCCGTTACCAGGCGCCCCTCACCCGCTTCCTCCCCGGCGAGGACGTGTCGCTGCTCGTCGCCCACCCCCTGCCCGGTGTGTGGTCAGCCCTGGCCTACGCCTGCCACGTCCGCGACGTGCTGGCCATCTTCGACGCCCGCATCGCCAGGATGCTGACCGAGGACGCTCCCGAGCTCGGCTGGTGGGACCACGAAGCCGCCGTCGAGGCCGACGCCTACGAGAAGCAGCCCCCGGCCGAGGTGGCCGCCGCCATCGCCGCCAATGCCACGGCCCTGTCCGCGACCTTGGCCGCTGTCCCCGAAGAAGGCTGGGACCGTACCGCCACCCGCCGCGACGGCGAGCTGTTCACGGTCCTCGGCGCCGCCCGCTTCGCCCTTCACGAAGGCACCCACCACCTCCTCGACATCGGCCGAGTCCTCCGCACCGCCCGCGGCCGCTAACCCGTCCCGCCCGCCCAGATCCGGCAGTGTCTGTTCGGTTCTGGGTCTTCTGTGATCGAAAAACCGCGGCAGGCGCGGTTTTTCGATCACAGAACGATCGACCGAGGGAGGGCGTAGGGACGCTATAGCCTCTCAATCACAGAAGGAGGCTCAGCCAATGTTGGATGAACCCACTGTGAACGTCCGCTACATGGTCGACGACGTCGCTGCGGCGATCGACTTCTACACCACCCACTTCGGGTTCACTGTGCTCACCAGTGCGCTTCCGGCGTTCGCCGATGTCACCCGGGGGAACCTGCGGTTGCTCCTGAGTGGGCGCCAGAGCTCCGCCGGTCGGCCTATGGCAGATGGCGAGGAGCCCAGGCCCGGAGGGTGGAACCGCATCCACTTCGTGACCGACGACCTGGCCGCCGATGTCGAGCGGCTCGAGCGCGCCGGTGTCCAGTTCCGCAATCCGATGGTGAAGGGACCGGGAGGCGCTCAGATTCTGGCCCAGGACCCGGCCGGCAATCTGATCGAACTGTTCCAGCCCGCATCTCGCTGAGATCGAGCGTTTAGGGGCGGATCAGCCGTATCGGGTGCGCAGGAGTTCGGTGACGTCGTGGGGCGAGGGCATGGCGGCGATCTCGCCGCTCACTCGCTCGGCGGCGGTTCGGAACGAGGTGTCGGAGAGCACCCTGCCGAGGGCGGCCGTCACTTCGTCCGCCGTCGCAGTGCCCGGCGCCAACGTGATGCCGGTCCCAGACTTGTCGCAGGCGGCGGCATTGAGAAACTGGTCGGCGGCTTGAGGGAGGCAGACCTGCGGAAGCCCTGCCGCGAGGGCAGCGAGGAACGTGCCGGATCCGGCGTGCGATACGACGGCGGAGCAGTGCGGAAGGAGCTGGTCCTGGGGGATGTATCGGGCGACGTGCACGTTCGGTGGCTGCGGACCGAGCGATGCCGGGTCTCCGTCCGGACCGACGGTGACGACAGCCCGCACGGACAGGTTGCAGGCCGCCTCCACCACGGCGGAGAGCCCGGCGTCGTTGCTGAACACCGTGCCGAACGTCACATACACCAGCGGCGTCGACTGGGATTCGCTGACCAGCGCCGGCAGTTCATGCTCGCCTCTGCTCGTGAGGCCCCCAGGGCGCAGCGGCTGGACGACGCGGATGTGCGGCCAATCCGAGGGCTGCAAGCTCGGCGGGTACACGTCGATGTAGAGGTGCTCATACATACCGCCGTACGGTCTCGGCTCCTGTCCGTGCGCGCTCCACAGCGGAGCGACGAGGGCACCGGCGGCGGCAACCCGCGTCGGCGGCAGCAGCGCTCCGAATGACTTGGTGATGTTGGGCACCCCTAGGGAGGCGGCCACCACCGGACCGGCGAACTCGGCGGCGTCGCAGATGATCATCGTGGGCGCCCAGTCTCGAGCGATCGAGACCAGGTCAGCCAGCATCGGCGGTGCGAAGGCCTCGCCGAACAGCCTGGGAAACATGAACTCCGACCGCTCAGTGGGTGCCAGCCCGGCGAACTCGGGATACCGGCGGTGAAAATCCGCCATCCCTTCCTTCTGGGTCAGCCCGCACGGTGCTACCCGCAGGCCTGCAGCCTCGAGTCCGCTGCAGGCGTCGGACCCGGTCGCGACGACGACCTCATCGCCGCAGTCGACCAACGCCTGGGCCAACGGCACCATCGGGTTGATATGACCCCACCCGGGGACGGAAGTGACCAGCACCCGCACGTCGCCAATCGTGGCATGTCAGGCGTGGTCTGTGCGTCAGGTCTTCTTCAACGCTACGGCGCAGCCAAGCGCCACCAACGCGATGATGACGACGGCCAGCATGTTGACCCAGAGAAAGTTGCTCTGGGCCGCAATGATCTGGGGTTCGAGCGTGGACAGCATCACGGAAATCAGCTCCTCTAATTGTCCTGCTCACTATGGATTTTCCCCCGGCGGCGCAGGGGGTACACCCTGGGTGACCAAGGCAGGCAAGAGGAGGAAGTCAAGCGTGGCGGCAACATTCGAGATCCGATCACCGAAGGCGGGCAAGTACATCTGGGTGCTGAGCAGTCAAGGCCGCATCCTGGCGATCAGCGAGGAGTACAACCGCCGGAGCCTGGCGGAGGAGGCGATCGTGCTGTTCCAGATGGCCGCGGTGAACGCGCCGGTGGTCGATACGACCGAACCCGCAGCGAGCACGGCGTCGTCGAAGTTGGCACGCGTGACCGGTCGGGCGTTGGCCAAGGCTGTCGTCAAGAGCGGACGCGCCATCGAGACGGTCGAGAAGGCCGCCACCGGAAGAACGCGGTAGACCAGGATGGCGCGGTCTCGTCAGGCGCGTCGTTGTGCGAGGTAGATCAGCGTGAGGTAGGGCCGTTCGACAACGCCGCCGAAGGTGTCGGCGGCCAGGTGCTCAAGGGCGTCGAGGACCCGGGCGCGGTCGGCGGACGGAAGCGCGAGGCAGGGCGAGTAGGAGGCGAAGAGGGCGCGCAGCTGTGCGGGAGTGTGGCGGCCCGTCCAGGGGATGGCTTCATAGTGGACCGGCCCGAAGCGGGAGCTGGCGTCGATCTCGCTGGTGCGGGTCTGGGCGTCGGTGGCGTGGGGGTGCGCACCGGCGAGGAAGGCGATCCCCGGGAAGGTGTCGATGAGCGACGGGGCGAGTTCCTGAAAGATCGGGGTGACGGCGTCGCGGAACGGATCGGGGCGGTCGGGGTCGCCGAAGTAGTTCCACCACAGGGCCAGCCAGCCGTTTCGCCGCAGAAGATCGGCGCAACGCGGAATGCCGGTCTCGGGCGGTATCCAGTGGAACGACGTTGCGGCGGCGATCAGGTCGAAAGAGTCAGGGACGAGGTCGACGTCTTCGAAGGCGCCGACCTCGACGGAGAGGTTGTGACCCGCGTACTTCGCTTCGAGCGCGGCGGCCATCTCGGGGCCCAGCTCGACAGCGGTCACCGTTGCGCCGTGGCTGAGCAGATCGCCCGTCGCCTGCCCGGTGCCGGGGCCGATCTCCAGCACGCGGCTCCCGGTTCTGAGACCGCAGACCTGCTGGAGGAGCTCGTACACCCGATCGGGGTATCCCGGCCGGCCGGTGTCGTAGGCGGCGACGTCGGACGAGAAGAGACCGCGCCGCTGGAGGTGCAACTCGAACGGGCCGTTCGCTGGCATGGGCAACAGGTTAGGAAATTCGCTTGACCGCTGCTGCAGCATGCTCCACGATCGGCTTCCTATGGCACGCAAAATTTTCACCGAGCAGACGCAGCGGGGTTATGCCCACGCCGTCCTCGGCATGCCCGCGTGCCTGTCCGGCCGATCGCT
>JAICGL010000329.1 GCA_025923175.1 Acidimicrobiia bacterium | reverse complement strand
GGTGGCGAGCCCGGCCAGCCGGCGGGCGATGGCCGGGGAGGCGACGCGGTCGAGGGTCACGACCACGTCCAGCGTCCCCGCCGGGCCGGCGGTGAGCGCCGCCGACCTCGTGAAGGAATCGACCGGCGCCGGCGCCGGCACCACGTCCATGCCCGTGCTCGCCGTCGCCGCCCCACCCGGCATCGCCGTGAACCCGACGGCAACCGATGTCACACACGCCGCCAGCGCGACCATGAACCGAGCCTGCTTCGCCAATTGCGTGCGGACCGATGGACTGCGCATGGTCGCTCCCCTTGGTGGACGCTTCGTCGCAACCTAGGAAACGCGGCGTCGCAGATCAGGGGGGCAAATGGCGCAATCAGCCCACCAGTCGGCCCCACCCGCACAGGGCCGAACGGCCGTTCGCCAACCGGGAATGCGGGGGTCACCCGCCGGTTTCGACGACGACACCTTCCCAGGCGCCGACCTCGACCGCAGCGGCCACCGCTTCGCCGTCGCGCTCCCGCCGCGTCGAAAGGCGGATCCGGCCGGACGAACCCAGGTCGACAGCGCCGGTCGCGTCGGAGAGGTTCAGTACGACGGCGAAGCGCTCGCCCCGGGAGAAGGCCCACAGCCCGCCCGGTGCGGGCAGGGACCCGTAGCCGCCGCTGGTCAGGTCGGGCTCCGAACGGCGCAGGGCGATGAGGTCGCGGGTGAGCACCAGCATGGAGTTCGGATCGTTGCGCTGTTCCTCCACCGTCACCGCCGTCTGCGGCGAGAGCGGTAGCCACGGTTCGGCCTCGGGCGTGGTGAAGCCACCACCGGGCTGCGGCGACCACGGCATCGGCGTCCGGCAGGGGTCGCGGCCGGGCCCTGCGTCATAGGCGCCTGTCCCGACGGGGTCGCGCCGTTGGCCCGGCGGCACCGGCACGTCGCACATCCCCAGCTCGTCGCCGTAGTAGAGGACGGGGGTCCCACGCAGCGTCAGCAGCATGAGGATCGCCGCTCGGGCCCGTTCGACCGAACCGCCGCACCACCGGTCGACGAAGCGCGGCAGGTCATGGGTGGAGACGGCCCACACCGGCCAGGCCGGTTCCGGAAGCGCTCGCTCGGTGGCGTCGATGATCGACCGCAAGCCCTCGGCGGTGAAGGGCGAGTGGAGGAACACGAAGTTGAAGGCCAGCTGCAACTCGTCGTCGTCGCCGTAGAACGGCCGGAGCCGCTCGACGTCGAGCACGTACGTCTCTCCCAGCAGCAGCCGGGCCGGGTCGTACTCCTCGGCGATCGCCCGCCACCGGCGGAACACGTCGTGGGCTTCGGGCCGCTCGGCGTTGTACACCTTGCGCTGCCCGAAGTTGTAGACGTAGGGGTGGTCGTCCGGCTCGGCCGGAGGATTGTCGCGCAGTTCGCGGTCCTTGACGATGGCATGGCAGACGTCGATGCGGAATCCGGCCACACCCCGGTCGAACCAGAACCGCAGGATCCGGTCGAACTCCGCCCGGACGTCCTCGCTCCACCAGTTGAGGTCGGGCTGCGTGGAGAGGAAGTTGTGGAGGAAGTACTGGCCGCTGGCGGGGTCGCGGGTCCATGCCGGCCCGCCGAAGCTGGAACGCCAGTTGTTGGGCGGTGACCCGTCGGGCTTCGGGTCGCCCCACACGTAGTAGTCCCGTCGCGACGAATCCGGCGCCGCCAGGGCTTCCACGAACCACGGATGTTGATCGCTGCTGTGGTTGGGAACGAGGTCGAGCACGATCCTGATCCCACGGTTTCCGGCCTCGGCCACCAACCGGTCAAAGTCGTCGAGATCGCCGAGAACGGGTTGCACCGCCGTGTAGTCGGCGACGTCGTAGCCCCAGTCGGAGTCGGGCGAGACGGTGATCGGCGTGATCCAGACAGCATCGACGCCGAGCCACTCGAGGTAGTCGAGCCGGTCGGTGACGCCGGCCAGATCGCCGACGCCGTCGCCGTTCGAATCGCGAAAAGAGCGCGGATAGATCTGATAGATCACACCGTCCCTCCACCAGGTCACCGACCACCTCCCGCGTGCTGGTCGCCGAGGTTATCGAGCGCTCGAGCCAAGGGGGCGTCGACGACCGATCGGGCCCTACGGCGCAAACGGGGCCCATTGGCACATCGGTGCTGATTTAGGACAAAGCGCGGCCGGGGCAGTCAGAACCGAGCCGTAACATCCGACATCTGGAGTGACGGCACACGAGGCCGTAGTCAGCGAAAACGGCAAACCCGTCGCGAGGCGGGGACGCAAAGCCACGGGACCCACGCGGTTAGCCGGGCTACCGAACGACGAGGAGACATTCATATGAGCGCGCCCTGGCGCCTCGGCCCCTCCCGGCTCCGCCGCGGATTGGGCACCGCCGCCGCCATCGTGGCCACCATGGTCGTCGGTGCGGTTCCTGTGATCCCGGGTACGCCGGCCGCGGACGCGGCCGACCCCCGCCTGGCCGAAATGGCCTCACCGTCCCCGTTCCGCGGCATGCTCTACACCGGGCTCAGCCTGGGGAAGCGGGGCTCGGCCTGTGACGGCGTGTTCGAGGCAAAGAGCCGGACGGGCGCCTCGCTCGGCTGCTCCCACGGCCCCGACCCCGCCCCGCCCGGCGTCGACGTCCGCCGCGGCCGCGCCGACCAGGAACTGCAGGCCGATTTCGCCGAAGGTCTGGCGGGGACGGCCGCCGCCGGCGGCGACGCCGGCAGCGCCGCGACCCTCCTGGGCAGCATCGGCTGCATCGCCGACGGCCTGCTCGGCGCCCGGGTCCAGGCCATCTACGCCGTCGCCGCCGACCGGACCGACCGTTCGGCCACGGTGGTTCCCACGATCCGGGCGACCTACGCCCCGAAGGTCGACTGGCAGATCAACCAGTCAGCGGCCGAGACCGGCGGAGAAGCCCATGTCAGGTTCGCCACCGAACTCAGCGCCAACGGCGGGTGCCAGCTTTCCGTCCCGGTCGTGCACCTCTCGGCCAGCGGTGACGACTCGTTCTCCAATACCGCCGCCGAATTGAAGGCCAAGGGCTACAACCGGGCCGACCGCAAGTACCTGGTGTGGACCGATGCCAACGTCCTCTGCGGTGTGGGCAGCGTCTACTCCGACAGCCGGCCGGGGCTCAACAACCTCAACAACGGGTACGCCCCGATGTTCGCCCGGGTCGACGCCGCCTGCTGGGACTACGCCGAGGGCCACGAACTCATGCACACCCTCGGCTCGGTGCAGCAGAGCGCGCCGCACGCCACCTCCAACGGCCACTGCTGGGACGAGTCCGACGACATGTGTTACGACGACGACGGCAACGGCCCGGCCACCATGCAGACCCTGTGTCCCGGCCGCAACGGTGCCCTGTTCGACTGCAACCACGACGACTACTTCTACGCCGGCGTCCCGCCCGTCTCGAACTGGCTCGCCACCCATTGGAACACCTTCAACAGCAGCTGGATCTTGAGCGGCCCGCTGCCCAGCGTGGCCCCGCCACCGACCGATTCGGGCGGCGGCACGTCGACCAGCACGACATCGACCACCACCACGACCCGCCCACCCGAGCCCGACAAACCGAAGCCCCCCAAGGGCCGCCGCGCCTCTGGCTACTGGATGCTCACCGCGGACGGCCGCGTGCAGCCCTTCGGTAGCGCCGGCTTCGCTGGGCAGCCGTACCCGTTGCGAACGGGCGTCCGGGCGGTCGATCTCGAGCCGACCCCCACCGGTGGCGGGTACTGGGTGCTCGACGACGCAGGGCAGGTGCGGCACTACGGCGACGCCGTTCCCTACGGCAGCATCCCCGTCAACCTGCTCGAGCGGGACGAGCGGCCGATCAGCCTGTCGGCCACACCGACCGGCGCGGGCTACTGGGTCTTCACCACCCGGGGCCGGGTCGTGCCGTTCGGCAACGCTGGATTCTTCGGCGATGTCTCGGCCCTGTCCCTGAACCAGCCCATCACCGGTTCGGTGGCCACCCCGAGCGGGCTCGGCTACTTCCTCTTCGCCTCCGACGGCGGGATCTTCACCTTCGGCGACGCTGCCTTCCGTGGCTCGACCGGTGGCATGCGGCTCAACCGTCCGGTCGTGGCCATGGCAGCGACGGCCGAGGGGGGTGGCTACTGGCTCGTCGGGTCCGACGGGGGCCTCTTCGCCTTCGGAGATGCCGGCTTCCACGGGTCGATGGGCGCGGTGAAACTCAACCGGCCCGTGTCCGCCGTGGTCCCCGGTGGCGCCGGCTACCTGATGGTGGGTGAGGACGGCGGCGCCTTCTCCTTCGGCGACGTCGACTTCTTCGGCTCGATGGGTGGGAGCCCGCCGGCCACGCCGGTGGTCTCCGTGGCCCTGCGCAACTAACCGAGAAGTCACGAGGACGCTTCCCGCCACAGGCGGGGTCCCCGCCGAAACCTCTGGTTTCGGTGGGGTGCCTAGACGGCGCGGCGGGAGGAGATCACGCCGGTGTCGAAGCCGGCGAGGTGGAGCCCCCCCGCCCAGCGGGCGTGCTCGATCTTGAGGCAGCGGTTCATGACCACCTGGAGGCCGGCGTCGTGGGCGTGCTGCGCCACCTTCTCGTCCCACAGGCCGAGCTGGAACCAGAGCGTCCGGGCGCCGGCGGCGATGGCCTCGTCGGCCACCTCGGGGAGGTCACTCGGCTTGCGGAACACGTCGACGAGGTCGGGCGGGCCGGGCAGGTCGGCCAGGCTCTTGTAGACCGGCCGGCCGAGGATCTCCTCCGCGGTGGGGTGGACGAACCAGATGTTCTCGAACGAGCAGCTGGAGCTGACCAGGTAGGTGGCGACGAAGTAGCTCGGCCGGGCCGGGTTCGGGGAGGCCCCCATCATGGCCACGGACTTGGTGCTCTGAATGATCTCCCAGCGCTCGCGTGCGGAGGGAGCGGACCAGGTACTCACTTCATAACCGCCTTGTGCAGGGCCTGATCGAGGTCGTAGAGGATGTCGTCCACATCTTCGATTCCGACCGAGATCCGAATCAGATCGGGCGGCACGCCACACGCCACCAGTGCCTCGTCGGACAGCTGCTGGTGGGTGGTCGAAGCCGGGTGGATGACCAGCGTGCGGGTGTCGCCGATGTTGGCCAGATGGCTGGC
>JAICGL010000328.1 GCA_025923175.1 Acidimicrobiia bacterium | reverse complement strand
GCCGTCGACGACCGGAGTACGGAACCCGCTGCCCTCACGGACGGCCTGGCGGCGGGCGGCGACGATCTGCTCCCAGTCGCCCAGCCACCGTTCGACGGGCTCGTCCTTGGCCAGGGACTCGGGGCCCAGCGCCCGTATCCGTCCGGTGAACTGCTCGACGGCCCGGTTCTCAGCCTCGGCCCGGTCGACAGAAGCCCCTCCGGTCGGGACTGCGGCCAGGTCGGCCCGCAGCTGCGTACAGGAGGCGTCCACGGTTTTGCGGACGGCCTTGTGGTCGATGGCCGTCGGGTCGTCCCGCCCGGCGAAGAAAATCGGGCCGCCGGCCCACAGGGCGCCCATGACTCCCATGAACAGCACCAGGGCAATCACGACTTTGCGGTCAGTCTTCACCCAAATACGCCTTCCGCACCTCGTCGCTGGCCTGCAGCTCCGACGCTTGGCCTTCGATGACGACCCGGCCGGTCTCGATCACGTAGGCCCGGTGGGCCCGCTGCAGGGCCTGGGCGGCGTTCTGCTCCACCACGAGGATCGTCGTGCCCTGGTTGTTGATCTCCGTGATGGTTTCGAAGACCTGGGTGACGAGCTTCGGTGCAAGGCCCATCGACGGCTCGTCGAGCAGCAGCAGACGGGGACGGGCCATCAGCGCCCGGCCGATGGCCAGCATCTGCTGCTCGCCACCGGAGAGCGTCCCGGCGGACTGCTTGATGCGTTCCTTGAGGCGGGGGAACAGGTTGAGCGCACGGTCGAGGTCGGAGCGCACGGCGCCCCCGCGGAGCCCGTATGCGCCGATCTCGAGGTTCTCCCGGACGGTCATGCCGGGGAAGATGCCCCGCCCCTCGGGAGCGTGGGCGACGCCCATGCCGACGAGCTTGTGCGGGGCGATGCCCACAATGTTCTCGCCGTGGAGCCGGATCGTTCCCGACACCACCGGGCGCAGCCCTGAGATCGTCTTCAGCGTGGTCGTCTTCCCCGCCCCGTTTCCACCGATGAGGGTGACGATCTCTCCCTCATCGACAGCGAGTGAGATCCCCTTCAGTGCTGCAATCTTGCCGTAGTGGACATGGACGTCCGCCAATTCAAGCAGCACCGGGTGCCCCCAGATACGCCTCGATGACCCGGGGGTCGGTCCGGACCTCGGCCGGCCGCCCCTCGGCGATCTTCTCGCCGAAGTCGAGCACGGCCAGCTGGTCGCAGACGTCCATCACAAGGCGCATGTCGTGCTCGATGAGGACGACGGTCAGGCCGGAGTCGCGGATCCTCCGTATCAGCCCGATGAGGTCGTTCTTCTCCGACGGGTTCATGCCGGCGGCCGGCTCGTCCAGCAGCAGGACGCTGGGGCCGGTGGCGATCGCCCGGGCGATCTCGAGGCGCCGCTGGTCGCCGTACGGCAGGTTCCGGGCCAGGTCGCCCGACCGGCGCCCGATGCCGACGTACTCCAGCAGCCGCTCCGCTTCCTCCCGGCCGACCCGCTCCTCGCGCCGGTGGCGAGGCAGGCCGAACAGCGCGCCCGGCACGCTCGTCTGGTGGCGGGCGTCCACGCCCACCAACACGTTCTCCAGCGCGGTGACGTTGGGGAACAGCCGGATGTTCTGGAACGTCCGGGCCACGCCTGCTTCGGTGACCCGGTGGGGCCGCCACCCTACGATCGACTTCCCGTTGATCAGGATCTCGCCGCTCGTGGGCCGGAAGATGCCCGTCACGCAGTTGAACAGCGTTGTCTTGCCGGCGCCGTTGGGCCCGATGATCCCGAAGATCTGCCCCCGCCGCACCGACACAGAGACGTCCTTCATCGCGACCACGCCGCCGAACTCCATCGTCACGTCGCGCAGCTCGAGCACCGTCTGCGCCGCTTCGATCTCGATCGGCAGCTCCGCGTCGGCGGCTTCCTCCTCGGGCGAGGTGGCGGCCGCCCCGGCGTCCTCTGCGTCGGCGGCTTCGCGGGGCTCCTCCTCGACCTCGTGCGACACGACGACGGCCGCCGCCATCCCCGTCGTCTCGCCGGCCTCCGCCAGCTCGGCGGCCCGCTGCCGGCTCGGGATCAGGCCCTGGGGCCTGAACACCATGATGGCCACCAGCGCCGCGCCGAAGAGGAGCACGCGGTACTCGGTGATCGTGCCGGCGTTGCCTCCGATCAGGGTGTTCAGCCGGGCGGTGATCCACTCGCCGGCGGCGACGTCGCGCAGGTACTCGGGGATGTAGCCGATGGCCACCGCCCCGGCGATGACCCCGGGGAGCGAGCCCATCCCGCCGAGGACGACCGCTGCAAGGATGATCACCGAGAAGAAGAACGGGAAGTTGTCGGGGTTGATGAACGACACCTTGCTGGCGTAGATCCAGCCGGCCAGCCCGCCGGTGGAGGCGCCCACGGCGAAGGCCCACAGCTTCATGGTGAAGGTGTGGACGCCCATCGCCTCGGCGGCGTCCTCGTCCTCGCGGATGGCCGACCATGCCCGCCCGACCCGCGAGCGGTTGAGGCGCACGCCCATGACCACCGTGAGGACGATCGCTGCCAGCGCCAGGTAGTAGTACGGCAGCGGCAGCAATTTGAACTCGGCCCCGAAGAAGTTGCCGGGGTGGGGGATGCCGGTGATGCCCCGGGCCTGTCCCAGCGCCGTGCTGTTCTGGGCGACGATCCGGACGATCTCTCCGAAGCCCAGGGTCACGATGGCCAGGTAGTCGCCCCGCAGTCGCAGCGTCGGCCCCCCGAGCATCACGCCGGCGATCATGGCGACGAGGATGGCGACGGGCAGCGCTTCCCAGGCCGTCCACCCGGACTTGGTCGTCAGCAGCGCTGTCGTGTACGCCCCCACCGCATAGAAGGCGACGTAGCCGAGGTCGAGCAGGCCGGCCGCCCCCACGACGATGTTCAGGCCGAGGGCGAGCAGGACGTACAGGCCAACGGGAAAGAAGAGGATGCTCTGCGTCCCCTGGCTGAGCGTGAGCGGGTAGAAGATGGCGAAGGCGGCGGCGGCCACGATGACCGCGGCCTGCACCGCTTTCGATTGGCGAGCCCACCACCGGCTGGCCGGGTCGATCACAGAGATGCGATGGCGCAGGGCCCGCAGCGGCGCGAGCCGCTCCCGGACCGAGGCGCCGGTCATGCCCGGGCCCGCCCCAGCGACTCTCCAAGGAGCCCCGTGGGGCGGAACATGAGCACGAGCACAAGGACGGAGAAGGCGAAGACGTCCTTCCACTGGCCGCCGAGGACGGTGGCGCCGTAGTTCTCGAGGAGGCCGAGCGCGAGGCCGCCGACGAGCGCCCCCCGGATGTTCCCGATCCCGCCGAGGACGGCGGCGGTGAACGCCTTGATGCCTGGCAGGAAGCCGATGTTGTAACGGGCCGATTCGAAGAAGATGCCGTACAGCGTGCCCGCCGCCCCGGCCAGCATCCCGCCGAGCAGGAACGTGAGCATGACGACGCGGTCGATGTTGACGCCCATCAACGCCGCCGTCTCGGGGTCCTGCGCCGTGGCCCTGATGCCCTTCCCGAGACGGGAGAGCGCCACGAAGCGGTCGAGGGCCAGCATGAGGACGAGGGCGCCGACGATGACCAGGACCTTGTCGTTGCGGATGTCGGCGCCGCCCAACGACGCCAGCTGGGTCTTCTCCAGCACCCGGGGAAACCCGAGGAGGTTCCGTCCGTACCGGGCGGCGAAGAGCTCCTGGAGGAACAGCGAGATGCCGATGGCCGTGATCAGCGCCGCCAGGCGGGGCGCACCCCGCCGTCGGAGCGGCCGGTAGGCGATCCGCTCGATGGCCACCGCCACCCCGCCGGAGACGACCATGGCCACGAGCGTCATGGCCACCAGCGTGCCCACCAGGGCAAACCCCGTCCTCGGAAGGTCGGCGGGCTCCATCCCGAGCCCGTGGAGAGCGAAGAGCGAGGCGAAGATCCCGATCATGAAGATCTCGGAGTGGGCGAAGTTGATGAGGCGCAGCACGCCGTAGACCAGCGTGTAGCCGAGGGCGATCAGGGCGTAGACAGCACCGAGTGTCAGACCGTCGAGCGTCTGCGGCCAGAACTGGTCACGCAGGCACGTGAGGCAGAAGTCGACGTCTGACACCCGGCTTCGAGCTGGCCGTTACTACTTGGCCAGCTCGGATGTGCGGCCCAACTCGGTGAGCTTGCCGCCCTTGACCTCGTAGACGAACACGTCGCCGGCCTTCACGTTGCCGTTGGCCTCGAACTCGATGGTCTTCGACACGCCGTCGAAGCTGCCCAGGTTCTCGACGTAGGACAGCAGCTTCTCCCGGGTGTCGTTGCCGGCCTCGATCCCGGCGATGAGCAGGCTGGCTGCGTCGTAGCCCTCGCTCGAATAGGTCCCGGGGTCGCGGCCGACGTCGGCCTTGTAGCTCTTGGCGAACTCGCCCGCCTTGCCGGCAAGATCGGGCGTGGCCAGGCGGCACGGGCAGGTGAGCAGGGCGCCCTCGCCGCCGGCGGCGCCGGAGCTGGACACGAAGCCCGGGTCGAGCGAACCGTCACCGCTGATGAACTTGGCCTTCACGCCGGCGTCGGTCAGTTGCTTCTTCAGCCGGCCCGCCTCGGCGTAGTAGCCGCCGTAGAACACCATGTCGGCCTTGGAGGACTTGACCTTGTTGACGGCGGCCGAGAAGTCCTGGCTCTTGGGGTCGACCGAGTCGGTCGTCGATACGTCGACGCCGGCTTCCTTGAGCAGCTTGACGACGCCTTCCCACAGGCCCTTGCCGTACTCGGTGTTGTCGTTGATGAGCGCCACCTTCTTGGGCTTGAGGACCTTGGTGACGTAATCGGTGACGCCCTTGGCCTGCACGTCGTCGTCGGGGATGATCCGGTGGAAGACCTTGCTGTCGGGCACCACGGTCGGCAGCGCGACATTGGTGGCCGAGGCGCTCACCATCACCAGACCGGCAGCGCTGAGGTCGGGGATGACGGCCTTCGTCTCACCCGAGAAGGCCGGGCCGACGATGCCGAGGATGGAGTTGTCGGGGACGTACCTGTCCTTCTGGGTCGGCGCCTGCGCCGGGTCGCCCTGGGTGTCGAATTCCTTCAGTTGGTAGCTGTACTTCGTGCTCTTCTTGTTCCACTCGTCGATGGCG
>JAICGL010000327.1 GCA_025923175.1 Acidimicrobiia bacterium | reverse complement strand
CGCTTGCAAACAAGTCGGGCGTCAGCGGGTCTCCAAAGGAGGAGACCCTTGTTTTTTTCTTCACGTCATCGCAACTTCTCGCCCCGCCGATTCGGCGCCCTCGTGATCAGCGGGGCCCTCGTGGCCAGCTTCGGTGGGCTCGCCTTGGCGAACCCGGCGTCTGCCGCCCACGACGGTGAGGTGGTCGGCGAAAATGCGACCTGCGCCAACATGGCGCCCCCCGGCGTCACCTGGGAAGAGATCAAGATTGACCGTGCCCCCAACGCCGACGACTCGTACAAGCCGGACGACGAGGGCAGCAAGCTGGAGGTCACGATCACCAAGGCCTCGGGTCAAGAGTTTGACTGGACGTCCAACTTCGACATGGCCGCAGTCTTCGTCAAGGGTGGCACGGGCGGTGGCGGTGTCCTCTACCGATACCCCGGGGACGATGACAGGTCGGACACGGGCTTGCACGCCATTCCCCACGGGACGGACGGATACCACGGCATCAGCCACGTGAGCTTCTGCTACCTGGCCGGTACGACAGTGACGCCGACGACGACCCCGACCACGGCGAGCCCCCCGACCACGACGAGCCCTCCGACCACCGCGGCCGTGACCCCGACGGCTGTCTCCCCTGCGGCTGAAGAGGCTGCCAAGACGACCGTCCTCGGCGAGACCCTCGTCGCTGGCGACACCCTGCCCCGCACCGGTGCGGCGGCGACCAACATGCTGGCTCTCGCCGGCAGCCTGGGTCTGGCCTTCGGCCTGATGATGCTCATGCTCGGCCGTCGCAAGACCGCAATCCACAGCAGCTAATCGGCCGTACTTCGAGGGGCGGGTGCCATGCGGTGCCCGCCCCTCGGCCGCGATATCGCGTCGAACCGACAGCTGCGCGAATCGTCTGCCTTTCTTCGGAGGTTTCTCTCATGCTCTGTTCTCGCTTCCGGCGTCCAGCCGTGGTCCTCGCTGCGCTCGCCGCACTCATTGCCGCACCCCTGACCAACTCACCGATGGCGGCCGCGGCCGACCCTCCCCGCTCGAGCGTGAACGCCTCCGAGCCGTCAACCAACGACACCGTCAAAGGTGACCCGCCCTCTCCTGCCAACGAGCCAAGCGCGAACATCACCGCCGCCAGCGCGCGATACCAGAACGACTTCGTGACCTTCACGATGAAGCTCGAAAAGGCCGACGGCCTCTCTGACCCGGCGAGCCTGCTCTTCTGGGTGATCACCGACAGCACCCAGAGTTGCTGCGTCAACTTCGTGTCGCTGAAGAAGACGACGAACGGTCTCCAAATCGTGATGGGCGACCCGCAGGCTCCCATCGATCCGAACGACGCATCACAGAAGTGCAGTAACAGTTCCCTCAGCTACGACCTGACCACTGGTGACTACATCGCGTCGGTGGCGGCTTCCTGCATCTCTCCCGACTCGCTCCCCTCGTTTATGTGGGCAGCGAACCGCAGGGTTCCGACTGCGACCGGCGAAGCCTCCGATACGACCGCCGATTCGGAAGAGGCTCTGCTCGCATCGACCGTGACCAACGCCCGGGTGAGCGGCTACTGGGCCATCGGCTCCGACGGCAAGGTCTACGGCTTCGGGGATGCCATCAAGACCGGTGAGCCGTCTACGCCGTCGCTCAATACCGTCGACATCGAGTCGTCGCCCCACGGAACCGGCTACTGGACGCTGGACGACAAGGGAGTCGTCAACGGCTACGGACCCTTCGTCTACGGCAACGTCACCGACCTCACGGCCGGCGAGCGGGCTGTGAGCATGTCCTCGACGCCCAGCGGCGCCGGGTACTGGGTGTTCACCAACAAGGGTCGGGCCATCGCCTTCGGTGATGCCGACAAGAACATCGGGGACGTGTCCAAGATCTCGCTCAACGCCGAAGTCCTCGACTCGGCGGCCATGCCGTCCGGGAAGGGGTATTACCTCGTCGCCGCCGACGGCGGCGTCTTCGCTCTCGGTGACGCCAAATTTGAGGGCTCCATGGGCGACACCAAGCTCAACAAGCCGGTGCAGTCGATCGTCCCCGACCCCGACGGCCAGGGCTACTGGCTGGTCGCCTCCGACGGTGGCGTGTTCGCGTTCAAGGCGGTCTTCCTCGGCTCCACCGGCAGCATCAAGCTCAACAAGCCGATGACCGGCATGGTGCCGTTCGGGAACGGATACCTGATGGTCGCCCAGGACGGCGGTGTCTTCAACTACAGCAACCGGCCCTTCTCCGGATCGCTGGGGAACAACCCTCCGGCCAACCCGATCGTCTCGATCGCCGCGCTCAACTGAGCCAACCCACACCTGCATGACTGAAGGGAGCCTGGGCCTTGCGCCCGGGCTCCCGGCCGTCGTCACCGAAGCGCGTGTACGGCTAGGGTGACGTGCCCAGACCTCACGCGCTGCATCGCTCCGGACCTAGGCGTCGCGCCGCACTCGAGCACCGACCACCGGAGCAACGTATGAGCGACGCCGGTCACGCCCTCCCGCACCGCACGGCCCTGTCTGGGCGTTGGCGCCGGTGGGCCCTCACATTCGTCCGCCGGGCCAGCATCGCCGGTGTCGCGGTCAGCGTGGTGGTGGCGGCCGTGCCTCCGTTGCGGCAGGCGGCCCTGTACGGCGCGACCGCCGCCGTGCTGCGGGGCACGGACCGGTGGGCGCCGACCGTGGGCCCGCTCGGCGAGCTGGCTACCGCCAGCCGGATCGTGGCCGCCGACGGGGGCCTGCTGGCCACCCTCCAGGAGGAGAACCGCCGGCCGCTGGGCCTGGCCGAGGTCCCCCTCCCGGTCCGGCAGGCCGTCCTGGCCGCCGAGGACAAGGCCTTCTACCGCCACGCCGGTGTCGACCCCCTTGCGCTGGGCCGGGCGGCGTGGCGGAACCTGAGGGGCGGGCACCAGGGGGGCAGCACCATCACCCAGCAGCTGGCCAAGACCAACTTCAGCACCGGCGCCCGCACCTTCGACCGCAAGGTCGACGAGGCGCTCATCGCCAGCGAGCTCGAACGGCGCTTTACCAAGGACGAGCTCCTCGAGCGCTACCTCAACCAGGTCTACTTCGGCGAGCGGGCCTACGGGCTCGCCGCCGCTGCCCGCACCTTCTTCGACGTCGACCCGGCCGGGTTGTCGGTGGCGCAGGCGGCGACCCTGGCAGGGAAGATCCAGGCGCCCGACCGGCTCGACCCCCGCTCCGATCCCGGGCCGGTCATCCGCCGCCGGGACGCGGTGCTGGCCAACATGGCCGAGAACGGCTGGCTCACCGACCGCCAGCTGGCCGATGCCCGGGCCGAGCCGCTGACCCTGGCGCCGCCCCGCCCGCCGGCCGGCCCCGCCCTGGCTCCCCACTTCGTCGCCTTCGTGAAGCGGGAAGCGCAGACCCTCGACGTCCTCGGTGGAGACGCCGCCACCCGGCTGCAACGCCTGACCGTCGGCGGCTACCGGATCGAGACCACACTCGACCCGGCCACCTTGGACGCCACCACCGCGGCGGCGCGAGAACAGCTCGGCCGTCCCGGCGACCCCCGCGTCGCCGCCGCCACCGTCGAGCCGGGCACCGGCGCCATCCGCAGCCTCTTCGGCGGCGCCGACTTCGACACCCACCAGTTCGACGTCTCCAGCCGCGGGGGGCGCCAGCCCGGCTCGGCCTTCAAGCCGTTCGTGTACCTCGCCGCCCTGCGGGCCGGCATCGACCCCCGCAGCACCTTCAGCGGGAGCTCGGACCGCAAGATCAAGTGCTACGGCAATCACCGGGTCCACAACTCCGGGAACCGCAGCGCCGGACGGCGCATCGACGTCGACCGGGCCCTGGTGCAGTCGGTCAACGTGGTCTTCGTCGATCTCGGCTGCGAGGTCGGCGTCGAATCCGTGCTGCGGGCGGCGGCCGACGCCGGCATTCCGGAGGAGGCAACGACAGCCCAGAGCGCCATCTTCCTCGGCGGTCTCGACCGCGGCGTCAGCGCCCTGACCATGGCCGCCGCCTACGCCACCTTCGCCGCCGGAGGCATCTACGCCGAGCCCTACGCCATCGCCCGGATCATCGACGCCAACGGCACGGTCGTCTACCAGCGAGAGCCCGTCCGCCGGCAAGCCTTCCGCAGCGAGGAGGTCGGCGTCCTCAACCGCATGCTGCAGGCGGTCGTCACGTCGGGGACCGGCCGGGCGGCAGGCATCGGGCGACCCGTGGCCGGCAAGACCGGCACCTCGGAGGACAACGGCGACGCCTGGTTCGTGGGCTTCGTCCCTCAGCTGTCGACAGCGGTGTGGGTCGGCTACGAACCCCGCCGCCCCATGTGGCAGGTCCACGGCCAGGCGGTGTCGGGCGGGTCGTTCCCGGCGGCCATCTTCGCCACAATCATGCGCCGCGCCCTCGAGGGCCAGGACCCCCAACCCATCGCCACGACCGGGCCCGACGAGCTCGACCTGCACCGGCTCTGGAAGGCGCCCGCACCGTTCCGCCGGCGGGCACCTGCACGGCCGCGCCCCGCCGCACCGCCCGCCCCTTCGTCCGCCGTCGTCGCTGCGCCGCCGGCGGAACCCGGGCCCGCCAGCGAGGCTTCCCCGGTTGCCCCATCAGGGGCCGCTCCCGCTCCCGCCCCTGCCCCTGCCTCCGCACCGGCGACGCCGCAGCGCGAAACGACTGAGCCCCCCACCGGGGATGGCCGGCCGCCGCCCCTCATACCCTCGCCAGCCCCACAGACTGGGTGAAGAGAACGGCCGCCCGAGCAGACTGTTGGGCGTTTGGCCTTTCTGTCCCACTGGTAGGTTCTGTGCAACGGACGTCCGGACTCTTGCGTGCGCGCTACCCCGCAGAGCGCTCACTTGGTGTCAGCGCCAGGGGACTGCAAGGAGGCCGTGGTGTCCTTTCCATTTCGCATTCGTCGTACGCCGTCGCGCCCGTTCCGTCACTCATTCGGCGCGCTCGTCCTCATCGTCGCTCTCGTAGGCAGCTTCGCCGGTCAGGCGACGGTCAGCCCGGCCAACGCCACGCTGGATGGCGGAAGCCCGTTCGACGCCTCGCACGGGGTCTTGGACCGCAATGCCGGCCCCGCCCACCCGGACCTGCCCGATGGCAGCGGTGACGACTCCTACAAGGGCGGCGCCAAGGAAGCCGACCTCT
>JAICGL010000326.1 GCA_025923175.1 Acidimicrobiia bacterium | reverse complement strand
GTCGACCTCCTCGGCGATCGACGAGGTCACCGCCGAGTTGCCGATGTTGGCGTTGACCTTCACCAGGAAGTGGCGGCCGTTGGCCATCGGCTCGCTCTCCGGATGGTTGACGGTTGCGGGGATGATGGCCCGGCCCCGGGCGACTTCGGAGCGGACGAACTCCGGTTCGAGTCCCTCCCGCACCGCCACAAACTCCATCTCGGGGGTGATCTCGCCGCGGCGCGCGTAGTGGAGCTGTGTCACCCGGCAGCCGGGCCTGGCCCGCAGCGGCGGGGCGGGCTCGGTGGCCATGACCGGGGCCGCCTGGCCCCGGCGGACGGCCGCCCGCCCGTCATCCCGCAGCGTCGCCTGGCGCGCGCCGACATGGACCTCAACGTCGCCCCGGGCGGAGATCCAGCTCTCCCGCAGCGGCGGCAGCCCTCGGTCCGGGTCGCTCCCCGGCCCGCTGGTGTCGTAGAGCCGGACGTTCGGCTCGTCGCCGCCAAGGACGACCTCGGTGAACGGAACCGCAACACCGGGCTGCGATCCTTCGACGTAGACCTTGTGGCGGAACGGAGTCGGCGCCATTGGTTCCTCCCTTCGCCGGCATTACCCGGTGCAGGTTCGTGCGGTCGGCGGCCTCACCGCCCTCTCAGCCCGTTGACGAGCTCCCGCGGTACGCCCTCGACTCTACTGATCCTCGACAGGTAGTTCTGCACCGCATCGCGCGCAGCGCTCGTCGGCCGGATCGTCAGGCACCGCGCCGCACTGTGGGCAAAGCAGATGGGCCCAACAGACCGGGTCACCGCCGGCGTCGTCGGCGGAGGAGTCGGTCACAGCCAGCCGCTCCGCCGGAAGAACCGGTACATCAGGCCGCACACCAGTCCCATGACGGCCAGCACCGTCGGATAACCACCCACCCAGCCGAGCTCGGGCATGTGCTCGAAGTTCATCCCGTAGACCCCGGCCAGCATGGTCGGGACGGCGGCGATGGCCACCCAGGCGGAGATCCTTCGCATGTCTTCGTTCTGACGGACGGTCACCGACGTGAGGTTGGCCGACAAGACGCTGGTCAACAGGTCCGAGAACGTGGTCGTCCGCTCGACGACCCGGAGGACGTGGTCGTGGACGTCGCGGAAGTATTCCCGGATCTCTTCGTGGATGACATCGAACTTGCGGCTGTGGAGCGCCTCGAGCGCCTCCTCCAGGGGCGCGGCCGCCTGGTGGAGTTCGAGCACCTCCCGCTTGAGCATGTAGATCCGCTGGACGGGGTTGTGGCCCCGCTCGGAGAAGACCTCGAGCTCGACCTCACCGATGTCGTTTTCGAGGCCGGCGATGACCGGGCCGTAGTCGTCGACGACATGGTCGACGATGGCGTGCAGCACCGCCCCCGGCCCGCAGCGGAGCAGGTCGGGCCGGGCCTCGACGGCCCGGCGGACGGAAGACAGCGCGGTCGCCTCGCCGTGCCGGACGTGGACGACAAAACTCTCCCCGGCGAACACCAGGATCTCGCCGAACTCCACCCGCTCCTCAGCCTCGAGGTAGCGGGCAGTCTTGAGCACGAGAAACAGCGAATCGTCGTAGACCTCGAGCTTCGGCCGCTGGTGGGCCTTGACGGCGTCCTCCACCGCCAGTTCGTGCAGCCCGAAGGCCGACCGGACCGCGTCGAACTCTTCCTCGGTCGGCTCGTAGAGACCGAGCCAGACGAACGCTCCGGACCGGAGGCAGGCGGCGGGCACTTCATCGAGCGCCAGCCGGCCTTCGGTGCGCTGTCCGTCCACGTACAGCGCCGAGTCGACGATCATTCCGAGGATTCTCGCACGCAGGAACCGGGGCGTCGGGAGCGAACCTGGAGGAATCGACCCGCACTACGTCGGGTTGCGGGGAGACTCCATGGGCCTGTTCCGTCAACAGCTGATCCGCCTTTTGGCGTGTCTGGTCGCCATCGACCTGGCCGTCGGCGTCGTGGCGATCCAGCATCGCAGCGACCGGATCTCCACGGTCAGTGCCGGAGCAAAAGACTCGAATGCCGCGCCGCCAACGGCCGCCTCTCCCGGTGGTGCCGCCAGCGCCCGGTCCGACGGCATCCTGGCCGGCGGGAGCTTCAGCAGTCGCCGGAGATCGAAAGCGACCTCCGGGGCGACCGCAGGCCACAGCGCCGCGACGACGCCGGCGCTGCCCTCGACGGCCTCCTCTCCATCGACGCGAATTCCGGCGCCTTCGACCGGAGGAACATCCCAGTCGAGGCCGCGGCAGCCGGCACCGGCGGCGGGGCGGGCCACCACCACGGCGACGTCCGATCCTGTGAACGTCGCGATACCGCCGCCGACGGACACGACCGGGCAGCCGGCCACGTCCGAGCCCACTGAGCCTTCGAGCAACGCCGCCCCGCCCAACGCTTCAACGACCGGTAGCTCTGCCCCACAGAAGACGACCCCGCCGAGCATCACAACCAGCGGCGTGTGGACGGTGATGTCCGACGCCACCGGCGATACCGTCGCCGACAGCAGCCGGGCTCCGCAGGGAAATGCCCGGGCTGACATGGTCGAGAGCCGCGCCACGAACACCACGAAGGCGATCGGTTTCGCCGTCAAAGTGGCCGAACCGGTCGATCCCACCCGCGATCCGACCTGGAGCAGTGTCGCGACGTTCGTCCTCTGGGAGATCGACACCAGCGGTGACGACAAGCCCGACTTCGAGGTCGAGTACTTCCTCGAGGGCGGCAAGCTGATCGCCGGGGTGAGTCGTGTCACCGCCAACGGCCCCCAGGCGGCGTGTGAGGCAGAAGCGGGCTACATGTCCGAGAGCTATGTCGTGGGAGTCGACCCGGCCTGTCTCGGTTCGCCTCCTTCGTTGTCGTACCGGGCGACCGTCTTCTACGCCATTGGTCCGAACACCGAGGAGTCCATCACCGACGTCTCGCCGGACGGCGGCATGTCGACTCCGCTCCGCCGCAGCGCCGCCTGACGGGCTACGACTCGATAACGGCCTCGACGAAGCGCTCCAGCTGGCGGAGGTTGCGGCATTCGTAGACGCCGTCGCAGTACTTGGCGTAGTCGGCGATGACCGAGTCGCCCGTGTTCCAGTAGGCCGACGGCTCGGGGTCGATCCAGTAAAGATGGCGGGCCCGCTTGCGCAGCTCGGCCAGCACCCACGACTGGCTGGCGTGGTAGTTGTTCCGGGCGTCGCCGAGGATGATCACCGACGTCTTCGGCGTCACCTCGTTCACCCACTTCTGGTGGAACACCTCGAAGGCGTGACCGTAGTCGGAGTGACCGTCGACCCAGACGACGTCGGCTTCGGTGTTGATCCGCTTCACGGCGTCCCCGAGATCGGCGTTGCCTTCGAAGAACCGGGTCACCTCGTCGATCCCGTCGATGAACACGAAGCTCCGCACCCGCGAGAACTGGCTGGCGAGGGCGTGAACGAGCTGCAGGGTGAAGCGGGCGAAGCTGGCCACCGAACCCGAGATGTCGGCGATGACCATGATCTCGGGCTTCGTCGGGTGGGGCCGGCGGAAGCGGGGGTCGGCCGGCACACCGCCGTAGGCCAGCGAACTGCGCACGGTCTTGCGGAAATCGAGCTGGCCCCGGTAGTGGCGGCGACGCTTCATGGCCAGGCGGGCGGCGAGCGCGCGGGCCAGCGGCCCGATGGCCTTCTGGAGTGCGGCCATCTCCTCGCGGGAGGCGTGCATGAACTCGACGTCCTCCGGGAGCTTGGCCCGCAGGCTCTTCGCCATCGCCTCGGGCCCACGGTCGAGCACCAGCCGCCGGCGGATCTCGGCCTCGACCTCTTCCCGCAGCTGCTGGATCCGGGCGGCCAGCTCCTCCCGGGCCAAACGCTCCTCCAGCTCGTCGGCGAAGGGCCCCCGCTCGGCGATGACCTGCTCCATGAGCCGGTCGAGCAGGCTGTCGAGGTCGAGGGCCCGCAGCGTCCGGTACAGGTAGTAGGTGCCGCCCACCGGCCGGCCCGGTTCCATCCCGGCGTGGCGGGTCACCGCGGCAGCCGCGAAGCGGCGCAGGGCATCGGGGTCCATGACGGCCCGCAGGAGCATGGCCGCCAGCTCCTCCTGGGAAGCCTCTCCCCCGGCCCCGCCGCCCGGCATCATCCCGGGGACGGGCACCCCGCCGCCCCGCCCGTCCGCCCCGTCTTCGTCGTCGTCACCGTCGAAAGCGAAGGGCTGCAGAGCGAAGTAGACGTCGAAGAGGATGTTGAACACCTTCTGGTGGTCGGCGTGCTTGACGAGCGTGGTGGACAGCGCCGTCTTGAACGCCGACCGATCCTCCAGCGGCACGTGCTCGAGCGCCCGCATGGCATCGAGGTTCTCGGTCATCGAGACCGGGAGCCCGGCCGCCCGCAGCTCATGAACGAAGCCCGACAGGACGTCGAGCAGCTTGTCAGGGGCGGGAACCTCGATCGTGGAGGACGGATCGCTCATGGCCTTTAGACCTCGGCGACCTTCAGCTCCTTGTTGGCCCGCTCGATGTCACGCTGGTACTTGAGCAGGACGTGCAGGGTTCCGCCGACCACATCGGGCGTGACCTTCTTCACCCCGAGATGCATGAGGGTGCGGGCCCAGTCGATCGTCTCGGAGATCGACGGCGCCTTCTTGAGGTCGAGCTGGCGGATCGACCGCACCACCCGGGCGATCTGGTCGGCGAGCGTCGCGTCGATCTCGGGTACCCGCACCCGGACGATCTCCTGCTCCCGCTCCGCGTCGGGGTAGTCGAGGTGGAGGAAGAGGCAGCGCCGCTTGAGGACCTCCGACAGCTCCCGGGTGTTGTTCGACGTGAGCACCACGATCGGCCGGCGGATGGCGGTCATCGTGCCGAGCTCAGGCACCGAGACCTGAAAGTCCGAGAGCACCTCGAGGAGCAGCGCCTCGGTCTCGATCTCGACCCGGTCGACCTCGTCGATGAGCAGGACGACGGGTTCGTCGGCCCGGATCGCCTCCAGAAGGGGGCGGGTGAGCAGGAAGCCCTCGGAGAAGATGTCGGACTCGACCGTCTCCCAGTCGCGTTCGTGCTCCCGGTCGGCCTGGATGCGCAGCAGCTGCTTCTTGTAGTTCCACTCGTACAGGGCCTTGCTCTCGTCGAGGCCCTCGTAGCACTGGAGCCGGATGAGCC
>JAICGL010000325.1 GCA_025923175.1 Acidimicrobiia bacterium | reverse complement strand
GCTGGCGACGCTGCGCAAGAAGCACGTCACCCTCGGGCCTGGCAACGCCGTCACGTTCGACTACCCGGCGAAGTCGGGAAAGCGCCGGGTCCAGACGATCGTCGACGAGGCGGTCTTCGACGTGGTGGCCGCCCTGAAGCGGCGCCGTTCGGGCGGGACGAAGCTATTCGTCTATCGGCGGGGCCGGGAGTGGTGCGACGTCCGCTCCTCCGACATCAACGATTTCGTCCAGGAGATCTCCGGCGACCGGTTCACGGCCAAGGACTTCCGGACCTGGGCCGGTACGGTCCTCGCCGCGGTCGCTCTGGCGGTTGCCGAGCATGCCCGCAGCAAGACGGCCCGCAAGCGGGCGGTCAGCCGGGCCTGCCAGGAGGTGGCCCACTACCTCGGCAACACACCGGCCGTGTGCCGGAAGTCATACATCGATCCCCGGGTGGTCGACCGCTATAAGGCCGGCGTGACCATCGCCGAGACGCTGGGCTCGATCGGCGAGGACGCGGACACCGCCGCTTCGGCGATCCATGGCGCGATCGAAGAGGCAGTGCTCGATCTCCTGGAGGATGCTCCGGACGCCGTCGTCGAAGCAGCGTGAGCCTTCAGCTCTCGTCAGCGTCCTCTTCGGCGGCGCCAGGGGCGGGAAGCTTGGGGGGCGTGTTGGGATCGGGCCACTCGCCGCCGCCCTCCTCTACGCCCGCCCCCACGTTCTGCTGGGCAGGGACGCGCACGCCTTCCTCTGTCTCCAGGGGCTCGCCGACGACCTGGGGGTCCTCTTCCGGCTTCTCCGTCTCCATCACAGGTCGGCCGAGAGCTCCATCAACAGCAGCGAGATGCTGTGATCGATGCAGAACTGTGTCCGGATGTCGCCGGGCGGCGCAGCCGAGTGGTCGCAGCACAGGGTGTTGTCGTGCTCTAGCCGGAGCTCGCCATTGCAGGTGATCGGGTGGTGGGGCGACAGTGCGTCGCCGGTCCCGCTGCTCGACGACGACAACGTGGCCTGCAGCTTCAGGCCACCTCCGGGAACGACCACATTGCGGTTCACTGGCCGGACCTCTGCCGGAAATTGACGAGCGTCGACTGATCCTCGAGTACGGCGTCAATCTCGTCGAGGAGCTCGTCGATATCGGTGAGAAGGCCGGTGTCGCTGTCGTCCACGACGACCTCTTCGACCTCCTGCGGATCGGCCGTCCTTCTAGGCCGAACCTTGGTGACACGTTCCTGCATGAATCCTCTCCACTGATGCGGCCTCGGAAGGCTGGCGGGCCCCGTAGGGGCCTTGGTGGCCAGTTGCTACCCACTGGAAACTCGGATCAACCTGCGATTTCAAGCGATGGCCTCCGGGTATGTGGCGCGCATGCTCGAGATCGGTTACGCGCTGTCGAGTGAGGAGCACCGTCCCGGCGATCTGGTCCGCTACGCGGCCGCCGCCGAGACCAGCGGTTTCCGCTTCGCCCTCATCTCGGATCACTTCCATCCCTGGACCGACAACCAGGGCCAGAGTCCCTTTGTCTGGTCGGTGTTGGGCGCCATCGCCCAGGCCACGGAACACCTCCGGGTCGGCACCGGTGTGACCTGCCCGACCTTCCGGATCCACCCCGCCCTCGTCGCCCACGCCGCCGCCACCGTGGCCGACATGATGCCCGGCCGGTTCTTCCTCGGCGTGGGCTCCGGCGAGAACCTCAACGAGCACATCCTGGGGGACAACTGGCCACCGGTGGGCATCCGCCTCCGGATGCTCGAGGAAGCGGTGGGCATCATCCGGGAGCTGTTCACCGGCGACGTCGTCACCCACGACGGTGAGTACTACAGCGTCCACACGGCCCGGCTCTACACCCTTCCGGAGCAAGCGCCGCCGATTATGGTGGCCGCCTCGGGACCGAAGGCGGCGGAGCTCGCCGGCCGTATCGGTGACGGCCTCATCAGCACCGCCCCCGACTCCGAGGTGCTGGACGCCTTCCGGCGCAGCGGCGGCCAGGGCCAGCGCATCGGCATGGTTCACGTGTGCTGGGGTCCGGACGAAGCCGAAGCGGTGCAGACCGCCCATCGCCAGTGGGTCAACGCCGCCATCGGCGGTGAGCTCGGGCAGGAGCTGCCGCTCCCCGCCCACTTCGAGCAGGCGGCCGCGACCGTACGGCCCGAAGATGTCGCCGAGAAGGTGGTCTGCGGTCCTGATCCTGAGCGGCACCGCGGCGAGATTCGCAAGTTCGCCGAGGCAGGCTTCGACCACGTCTACGTCCACCAGGTGGGCCCGGACCAGGAGGGCTTTTTCCGGTTCTACGCCGACGAGGTACTGCCCAAGCTGCAGTAAGTAGTTGAAGAACCGGCTCAGCCAACGGGGCATCGAGCCGAAGCAGATCGCCATGGCGGCGGCCGGCCTCCTCATGGGCTTGCTCTTGGTTCGCAACTGGCGCCACTCGGGTGATGGAGGCTGAACAGGCGTAGGCTCTCGATCGTCAGCCGTTGCGGGAGGGACGGCCCATGGTCGGGCATGACATGATCGTCGTCGGGGCGTCGGCCGGTGGCGTCGATGGTTGATGAACTGGAGATGGAGCCGCTCGAGGACGCGGACGGCTACCGACGGATCCGGGAACTGGCCGCTGACGCTGTCCCAGAGGCGATGGTCGTGGTCCACACCTCCGGCATGGTGGCGATGATCAACTCGACCGCCCACCAATTGCTCGGCCTTTCCGCCCGCGACATCGGCCGTCCCTTCCAGGATCTGAAGATCTCCTGCCACCCGACGGAGCTTCGCTCGGCTGTGGAGCAGGTCCAGAAGGAAGAGCTGCCGCTGGTACTGCAACAGGTCCCCTTCAGGGTTGGGCCGGTTGAGTGCCTCGACATCCATGTCGTGCCGATCGTTGACGCCGCAGGTGGCTTGCTCGGTGTCGCCCTGACTTTCATCGACGTGTCGCTCGCGCGCCGGCTTCAGGACCAGCTGGAGCATTCCAACCGTGACCTGGAAACGGCCTACGTTGAGCTCCAGGCGACCAACGAGGAGTTGGAGACGACTCACGAGGAGCTCCAATCGACGATCGAGGCGTTGGAGACGACCAACGAGCAGCTCCAGTCGACCGCCAAGGAGCTCGAGACTATGAACGCCGAGCTGCACGCGACCAACGAGGAGCTCCAGTACATCAACGATGTGCTGCGGCTGCGCACCGGCGAACTCGACGAGGTCAACGACTTCCTGGAGTCGCTGCTGGTGAGCCAGCGTGGGGGCTTCGTGGTCATGGACCGCGATTTGCGGATCTCGGTCTGGAATGACGGTTCGGCCGAGCTGTGGGGCGTACGGACCGACGAAGCCCCCGGCCAGCACTTCCTCAACCTTGACATCGGCCTGCCCGTCGAAGACCTGCGGGGACCGATCGCGGCCGTCCTGGCCGGCGACTCCCAGGAGGAGACCGTCGACCTCGACGCCACCAACCGGCGCGGCCGGGAGATCCGATGCCGTGTGTCACTGACCCCGCTACTCGGCCGCGACCGCGAGACCCGGGGCGTGATCGTCCTGGTCGAAGAGTTGGCGACCTGAATCCTCACACGGCGGCCAAGCGGGTGGAGAACTAGCTGACCGCGCTGCGGGCCCAGAGGCGCAGACGGCCGAGCGTTCGGGCCAGGACCCGGGAGACGCAGATCTGGCTGACACCGATCTCGGCGGCGATCTCCGACTGGGTGAGCTCGTGGACGAAGCGCAGTTCGATGATGCGGCGGTCGCGCTCCGGGAGCCGGCCAAGGAGATAGGCCAAGAGCTCCCGGTTCTCGAGCTGCCCGAAGCCGATGTCTTCCTCCCCGAGTTCGAACGCCGGCTCCTCGGGCGACTGGGCCCCTGGGGGCATGTCGAGCGACAGGGGCCGCTGGCTCACGCGCAGCTCCAACGCCTCGATCACGCGGTCTACCGGCATGTCGCAGCGCGTGGCCAGCTCCTCCATCGAGGGTGAGCTGGACAGCTCGGCGGTCAGCTCGTCGACCGCCCGTATCACGCGGAGATAGTCCTCCTGCAACGAGCGCGGCACCCGCATGCTCCAGGTCTTGTCCCGGAAGTGGCGCTTCAGCTCGCCGGTGATGGTGATCCGGGCGAAGAGCGGGAAGGGTCGCCCGAGGGCCGGATCAAAACGGTCAATGGCGTGGAGCAGCCCGATCCGGGCCACCTGCGCCAAATCGTCGGCCGACTCCCGGTGGCGGAACTTGAGGGAGAGCGATCGTGCGAACCCGTCATACGACGCCGCCAGCTCGTCCCGCAGAGCCGGGTTCCGGGTGGCCGCGTAGGCCTCATGGAGCTGACGCCGGACCGTGTCGAGCGGATCGGGCGGGTCCGGAGAGTACCGGGGCAACACCGGGTCCGGCGGTCTCATGGCTACCCGGTGATCACGGCGGGCGACAGCTACAGCCTCGGCGAGGTTTTCAAGCTTCTGTCGCAGTTCGTCCCGCAGCTGACACGAACGGTAAGACGCGTCCTCCGAGGCGGCACGCGCCGTGACCATACGAGCACGGGCGGCAACCAGAGTCTTTCGGTTCGCCTTGACGCGCTCGGTCATCAACTCGATGCTCTGCGCTGACGGTGCCGGGGTCACCTGCATGTCGTCGTCCCGTGCCGAATGAAAGAGGTCCTACCCAGGCGGGATGGAAACAATCTCCAGCGCGGTGAGGCCCGGGCGGGAAGCCCGGGCCTCACCGTACCGCGATTAACCGGTTAGAGGGAGGCGGCGACGCCGACCACCGGCCGGCCCAGGTTGTTGCCCACCAGGGAGCCAGCCAGCGGAGCGCTGCCCCGGTTCACCACGCTGCCGTCGGCCCGGACGATGGTGTAGCCCTGGCCGTCCTTGGCGGCGGCCATGCCCACGACGGGGAACGACGAACCGACCGCGGCGCCGTAGAACTTGGCGTCACCGAAGCCGAAGATCCCGCCATCGGAAGCGACGAACCAGTAGCCGCCGCCCGTTCCACTGGACGCCATCCCGACAATCGGCTGGGCGAGCGTCATGGAGCCGGTGGAGCCCCAGAACTTGGCGTCACCAAAGGAGAAGATCCCGCCGTCGGAGGCGACGAGCCAGTAGCCCTTGCCGGTGGGGGTGGCGGCCATGCCGACGATGGGCTTGTAGAGGTTGATGGCGCCGGTGGAGCCGTGGAAGCCGCCGTCACCG
>JAICGL010000324.1 GCA_025923175.1 Acidimicrobiia bacterium | reverse complement strand
TGGCGCTGCCGCACAGGACGGGGAACACCGCCCCGGCGGCGATGCCCTTGGCCAGGGCGCCGGCCAGCTCCTTGTAATCGATCGCCTCGTCGGACAGGTACCGCTCCATGAGGTCGTCGTCGGCCACGACGATGCCCTCGATCAGGGCGTCGTGGACGGCGTGCTCCTGCTCCGCCAGCCCCTCCGGCACCGGGCCCTCCGTCACACCTGAGTCGCTGTAGGTGTAGGCCTTGTCGGTCAGGAGGTCGACGACACCGACGAGGTCCGCCTCCTCGCCGATGGGCAGCTGGATCGGGGCAACGCCGGCGCCGAAGTGGTTCTTCAGGTCGTCGCAGGTGCGGGAGAAGCTGGCCCGGTCACGGTCGAGCTTGTTGACGAAGAAGGCTCGGGGAGTCCCGGCCGCCTCCGCCATCTTCCAGATGATCTCGGCCTGGACTTCCACGCCGTCCACACCCGAGATCACGAACAGGGCCAGGTCGGCCACCCGCAGGGCGGCAGAGACGTCACCCACGAAGTCGGCGTAGCCCGGAGTGTCGAGGATGTTGATCTTGTGACCCTCGTACTCGAACGGGATGACCGACAGCGAGGTCGAGATCCCCCGCTTGTGCTCCTCGGGGTCGAAGTCCGACACGGTGTTGCCGTCTTCGACGCGGCCCATCCGCTGGGTCACGCCGTTGCTGAAGAGGAGCGCCTCCGCCAGCGTGGTCTTGCCGGCGCCGCCGTGGCCCACAAGTGCGACATTGCGGATCTTGGCCGAGGGGAACGTCTTCACACCAGCCTCCGGAGCAACAGTTGGGCCGCCGCTGTCCATTTCGGGGGACACCCCCCGGCCCCCGGGCAGGGACCGTGAACAATGCGGCGGACGGGTGGCCGCTGATCGTACCGGGCCCTGTGAACCGGGGCGACGGGTAGCACGCCGCTAGACTCACCGAGCGTCGCTTCCTGAGCGCTTGAGGACTTTGATGCTTGATACACGTTGGCGGGCACGGCTCGAAGGGGGTTTCCGCCCCCTCGGCTCCCGCCTCCAGAAGAGCGGCATCACCGCCGACCAGGTCACGCTGGTCGGCCTCGCCGCTTCCCTGGCCTGTGCCGTGGCCATCGCCAGCGGCCACCTGGGCTGGGGCGCCTTCTTCCTCTTCATCGCCGGGATGACCGACGTGCTCGACGGGGCGGTGGCCAAGTCGGGCGGTACGACCGGCCCCCGGGGCGCCTTCTTCGACTCGGTCTGCGACCGCGTGTCCGACAGTGTCGTCATGGGGGGCGCCGCCTGGTACTACGCCGGGCGCGACCCCCACCTCACGGTCCTGGCCTTCGCGGTGGCCGTGTTCTCACTGCTCGTCTCCTATGAGCGGGCCCGCGCCGAGAGCCTCGGGTTCAACGGGAAGGGTGGCCTGATGGAGCGGGCCGAGCGGATGATGGTGCTCGGCCTCGGCCTGACGTTCGGCGTCATGACCTTCGCCCTCTGGGTGCTGGTCGTGCTGACCGGCGTGACGGTGGTCCATCGCTTCGTGCTGGTCTGGCGCCAGGCGACGCCCGAATCGGCCCGTACCCGCCCCACCTGGTGGGTCACCGCCCGGGAGCCCCGGACCGACGAGTCCCGGCTGGTTGGGTGGCGCCTGGCCAACCGCCCACCCGGCGAACGGTCCCGACTGGCCAACTGGCTGCTCTCCGCCCGCCCACCGGCCGGCGAGGGCGACCGGCGCTGGTGGTCGTCGTCGCGGCCCTCCCGGCCGTCCCGCTTCCGTGAGGACCTTCGCCGCCTCCGGAGCCGGACCCGCCCCTGACACGTAAGGAAGTGTCGAGCACCGCCGCCGCCACCGCCACGTATTGCGGGTACAGGACGGCCGCGGCCATCGCCAATGCACTTCCCGAGTCCTGGTCCCGTCCCGCCGGCGCACTGACCGGCCGGATCATGGGACTGGCCATGCGGGGCCGCCGCGAGATGCTCGCCCGTCACCTCCGCCGCATTCACGGCCCGGAGCTCGACGGCCCGGCACTCGACCAGGCGGTGAACGCCACCTTCTCCTCCTACGGCCGGTACTGGCTCGAGGTCTTCAGACTTCCCCGCCAGGACCTCCTCGCCCTCGACAGTCCCCAGTTCGTGGTCGAGGGCAAGGAGACGGTCGACAAGATCCTGGCCGAGGGGAAGGGCGTGGTGATCTGTACGCCCCATGTCGGTAACTGGGACCTCGGCGCGGCCTGGTTCGCCGCTCGCGGGTACCAGCCGACGACGATCGTCGAACCGATCGAGCCGCCGGCCCTGTTCGACTGGTTCTGCTCCTACCGACGGGCGCTCGGCCTGAACATCGTTCCTCTCGGGCCCGACGCCGGATCGATCCTCCTCAAGAAGCTGCGGGAGGGGCTCATGGTCGGCCTCGTCTGCGACCGCGACCTGGTCGGCAACGGCATCGAGGTGGAGTTCTTCGGGGAGCGCACGACGATG
The DNA here is from genome assembly GCA_025923175.1 of Acidimicrobiia bacterium. Taxonomy (GTDB): domain Bacteria; phylum Actinomycetota; class Acidimicrobiia; order IMCC26256; family BP-133; genus BP-133. The sequence goes on along the minus strand of JAICGL010000324.1, from coordinate 2,694 downwards.
CCGGCCGGTCCGGCCACGTTGGCCCTGCGGGCTGGTGCCCCGGTCATGGTCGGCGCCAACTTCTTCGAAGGCGACGCGCACCGCTGCATCATCCGAGGGCCGCTCGACACGTCGCGCCAGGGGACGGTCAAGGAGGACATCGCCCGGATCACCCAGGCGGTCGCCTCCGAGTTCGAGCGTCTGATCCGGCGGGCGCCCGACCAGTGGCACCTCCTGCAGCCGAATTGGCCGAGCGACTTCGAACTCGTCGAGAAGGAGCGGGCGGCATGAGGCCCGGGGTTCCGGGGTGTCCCCGATGAGGGTCGTCCTCATCTGCCCCTACTCCCTGTCGCGACCCGGCGGCGTGCAGGGGCAGGTCCTCGGCCTGGCCCGCACCCTGCGCGAGCGGGGTCTTGCGGCCACCGTGCTCGGCCCCTGCGACGGGCCCCCGCCCGAGCCGGGCGTGATCTCCGTCGGGCGGAGCGTTCCGCTGGCGGCCAACGGATCGGTGGCACCGCTGGCGCTGGACCCGCCCGCCATCCGCCGCACGCTCGAGGTCCTCGCCGCCGAGCAGCCCGACGTCCTCCACCTCCACGAACCGCTCGTTCCCGGGCCCGCCCTGACCGCCCTCCTGGCCGGCAACGTTCCGGCGGTGGGTACGTTCCACGCCTCCGGCCGGGTTCCCGCCTACGTGTGGCTCCGGCCGGCGGTACGGGCTGTCGCCCGGCGCATCGGGCTGCGGACGGCCGTCTCCCCCGAGGCCCGCGCCCTGGCCGAGCGCTGGTTGGGCGGCGCCTGCCAGGTGCTGCCCAACGGTGTGGAGGTCGAGCGCTTCGCCAAGGCCGGGGAGCTTCACCTGCCTCCGGGTGACGCGGAGCGTCGGGCCATTCTCTTCGTCGGCCGGCACGAACCCCGCAAAGGCCTCGACGTGCTGCTCGAGGCGTTCCGGCAACTGGACCGCGACGCGGTTTTGTGGGTGGCAGGCGAGGGTCCGAACACCAGCGCCCTCACCGCCACCGCCCCGCCAGGCGTGGAGTGGCTCGGCCGGATCTCCGACCAGGAACTGGCGCAGCGGCTCCGGGCGGCCACCGTGTTCTGCGCACCGTCACTGCACGGCGAGTCATTCGGGGTGATCCTCCTGGAGGCCATGGCCGCAGGCACCCCTGTCGTGGCCTCCGACATCTCCGGTTACCGCGACGTGGCGCGCCAGGACAAGGAAGCGGTGCTCGTCCCAGGCGGCGACGCTGTGGCGCTGGCCGCTGGCCTTCGCCGGGTACTCGACGACGCCACGCTGGCCGGGCGCCTCGTCGAAGCCGGAACGGCCCGGGCCGCCAGCTTCTCCATGGAGCGTCTGGCCGCCCGCTACGCAGATCTGTACGAGAGTTTGCTCGCCCGTTCCGGTTCGCCAAGCCTCTCGTAGCGGATGTGAACGACGAGGACATCGGCCTCGGCGGTCGCCTCGGTGTCCGGCCCGCCAACCGGTCGGACGGTCAGGCCGTGATGCGCTTGCTGGCGCAGCTCCATCCCGGCTTTCCACCCGATCCGGGCATGACCGACCAGGTGATCGACGCCGCCCTGTCTGACCCTCATCGGACGCTGCTGGTGGCGACAGTCGACCATGAAGTCGTCGCCACCGGGGACCTGATCGTTGTCCCGAACATGACCCACGGCGGCCATCCCTGGGCCGCGGTCGAGAACGTGGTCGTCGACGAGGCATGGCGACACCGGGGCATCGGGCGGGCCCTGTTCGATGAGATCGACGCCCTGACCCGGGACGCCGGCTGCTACATGGTCCAACTCCTCTCGCTCGATCACCGTCTCGAAGCTCACGCCTTTTACGCGGCGATCGGGTACGCGCCCATGGCTCGCGGCTTTCGCCACTATCTCGACGGCTTCGGACCGCCCGGAGGGTGAACACGCGGGCCTGCCCCACGCCGGGCCGTAGCCCCCGGGATCGCGCCGCACCGTCGGCGGGCAACGCTGAGAGGTTCCCCAGAAAACAGAGCGACCCCGTGGCGCAGGGGGGAGTCGCCACGGGGTCTTACTCTGTCTGCTCACTCGGCACCGGTGCCGGTCGGACTTGCTCCGGCCCGGCGGGGCCACCTCGGATCGGTGGGGCGGCCCGAGTGAGGCCTGTACCGGTTCCCGGACACCGCCCGTCCGGGAACCGGTTGTTTCAGGCCGCTAGCGCTTAGTGGTCCTCGCCCTGGTGGGCCGGGGCCTTGCGCAGCTGGCGGGTGATCCCGAAGGCGCCGGCGAGGCTGATGGCCGCCAGAGCAGCGAACCAGGCCCCGTTCGTGCCACCGGTGCGGGGGAGGGTGCCGCCCGGGCTGAGCGAACCGTCAGCCGGACCGCCGGTCAGCGTGTTGCCAGCCACTTCCGACGTGTGGTCGGCAGCGGCGTTGATGGAGCCGACCTTGATCGTGGTCGGAGCGCTGAGCAGCGAGGTCAGGCCGAAGGCCTGGCCCAGCACGTCAGTACCGAGCGGCAGGGTGCCGAGCGGCAGGCCGCCCACGACGGGGAGCTGGAGCCCACTGAGCAGACCCGACCCACCGAGCAGCCCCGACAGGGGGTTGGCACCGCCGAGGCCGGAGATGATGCCGCTCAGAGCCGCAGGCGGGTTGATGCTCACCCGGAGCAGGTCGAGGCCGGAGCTGGCCACGTTGTAGCTGCCCTCAGCCTTGACCGAGGCGGTCCGCTCGAGGATGCCGATGT
>JAICGL010000323.1 GCA_025923175.1 Acidimicrobiia bacterium | reverse complement strand
GGGCCTCCACCCGCCAGCCGGCGCCGTAGCCCATGCGGTGGACCGAGGCCACCGTGCCGAGCGGCTCGCCGGTGTTCGGGTCCTCGAGCTCCACGAAGTCGGTGCCGAGGTCGTCGGCGTAGAGCACGCCGCCGAACGCGAACCGCTCCTCGAACGGCCACATCAGCGCGAGCGAGGCGCTTGCCCCGCCGGTGCCGGGCGAGCCGTTGGCGCCGACCGTGGAGCCCACCCGCAGCGCGACTTCGGGCGGCGCCACCGCGCCGGCCGGCCGCGGCGCCGCCACGGCGGCGAGCGCGAGCGCGACGCACGCGAGCGACACGCGCAGCGGGGTTCGTGCGGCGCGAACCGGCATCAGATGTCCAGGTTCTTCACGGCGAGCGCGTTCTCCTCGATGAACTGGCGGCGCGGCTCGACCTGCTCGCCCATGAGGATGGTGAAGATGCGATCCGCCTCGACCACGTCCTCGTTGGTGACCCGCAGGAGCGTCCGGGTCTCGCGGCTCATGGTGGTCTTCCACAGCTGGTCGGGGTTCATCTCGCCCAGACCCTTGTAGCGCTGGACCATGATGTTCTTTCGGCCGAGGCGCGCGATCGCCTCGTCCCGCTCCTTGTCGTTGTAGCAGTAGATCTCCTCCTTGCCGCTCTTGACCATGTAGAGCGGCGGCTGGGCGATGTAGACGTAGCCCTCGGTCACCAGCGGCTGCATCTGGCGGAAGAAGAACGTCAGCAGCAGCGTCCGGATGTGGGCGCCGTCGACATCGGCGTCCGTGAGCAGAACGATCTTGTGGTACCGGACGCCATCGAGGTTGAACTCCTCGGCGATGCCCGCCCCGATGGCGGTGATCAGCGCCTGGATCTCCTCGTTCTTGAGCATCCGGTCGATCCGGGCCCGCTCGACGTTGAGGATCTTCCCCCGGATCGGCAGGATCGCCTGGAACTCCCGGTCGCGCGCCTGCTTGGCGGAACCGCCGGCCGAGTCACCCTCGACGATGAACAGTTCCGACTGACGGGGATCACGAGACGAGCAGTCGGCCAGCTTGCCGGGCATCGACGCCGACTCGAGCAGCGACTTGCGCCGTGTCAGGTCGCGGGCCTGGCGGGCGGCGAGGCGGGCCCGGTTGGCCTGGATCACCTTGGAGACCACCTGCTTGGCCTCGGGCGGGTTCTCCTCGAACCAGTCACGCAACCGGGTGTTCGTCGCCTTCTCGACCAGCGACCGCATGGGTGTGTTGCCGAGCTTCGTCTTCGTCTGGCCCTCGAACTGCGGATTCTGGAGCTTCACCGAGATGATGGCCGTCAAGCCCTCGCGGATGTCCTCCCCGGAGAACGGTTCGTCCTTCTCCTTGAGGAGGCCCTTGTCGCGGGCGTACTTGTTCACCACGTTGGTCAGGGCCTTGCGGAACCCCTCTTCGTGCATCCCGCCCTCGGTGGTCGAGATGTTGTTGGCGAAGCTGTGGAGCCCTTCGTGGTAGCCGGTGTTCCACTGCAGCGCGACTTCGACCTCGCTGGTCTCCGACGAGTCTTCGAAGAACACGACCCGCTTGTGGAGCGCCTCCTTGCTCTGGTTGAGGTGCTTCACGAAGTCGACGATCCCGCCGGTGTACTTGTAGGTCACATCGTGTGCGGGATCGCCGGGCTCCACGCGCTCGTCGCGGAACTGGATCTCCAGCGCCTTCGTCAGGAAGGCCATCTCCTGGAGCCGGGTGAGGAGCGTCTGGGCCCGGAAGTGGACCTCCTCGAAGACGGTCGGGTCGGGCCAGAATGTGACCGAGGTGCCCTTCTTGCGGGTGCCGCCCACCCGGACGAGCGGGCCCTCGGGCCGGCCACCGTCGACGAAGACCTGCACGAAGCGCCCGCCGTCGCGGTTGATCTCGAGCTCGAGGCGCGTCGAGAGGGCGTTGACCACCGAGACCCCCACGCCGTGGAGGCCGCCGGAGATCTTGTAGCCCTCACCGCCAAACTTCCCGCCGGCGTGGAGCGTGGTGAGCACGATCTCGGCCGCCGATGTGCCGGGAAACTCGGGGTGCTCGTCGACCGGGATGCCCCGGCCGTTGTCGACCACCCGGCAGCCACCGTCTTTCAGGAGGGTGACCTCGATCTTGTTGGCGTGCCCGGCCATGGCCTCGTCGACGGCGTTGTCGACCACTTCGTAGACCAGGTGGTGCAGGCCGCTCGGGCCGGTCGATCCGATGTACATACCGGGCCGTTCCCGGACGGGTTCCAGACCCTTCAGGACTGTGATGTCCTTCGCCGCGTAAGCCACGCGCGAACCTTCCGCTCAGAGAGGGGTGCGGGGGCCCTCGTTCAGGGGAAAATGCTGGTCAGAGCCCCGAAATCCAATCATGTCATCTTACCAGAAGGGGCCACTGGAACGGCCCCGAAAAGGGCCTCTGAAGGGCTTCGGGACAGCAGTTTTTCGGCCGGCTGTCAGCTGATGGTCAATGTCACCGACGTGCCGATACCGAGGCGGTCGGAAACGACCACGTAGCGCGTCCCGGCGGGCAGAACTCCAACCTCGTCCGCCGCAGAAGTGTCCAGTTCCCCCACCGTCTCGCAATCCTCGCTGACGAATGCCACGGCGAGGTTGTGAAGCCCCAGAAGGTCGCTGCCTGTGACTTTCACGGGTGCTCCCGGCCCGGGCCCATCGGTCGGTAGTTCGAAGACGTAGGCGTCGAGACCCTGGGACCCGGACGGGCCGCAGCCACCCACCGGGCCCCGGTTCGTGAGGCCGATGCCGATGCGGCCCAGGAGGTCGGGGGCGAGGAGCTGGCCCTGGGCGCTGAACTGCCGAGGCGGGGGCGGTGACGCCGATTGCGGAGGAGCTGCGGGCTCTGCCGGCGGGGTACCTGGAGGCGTGCCCGCGGTCGCCGGTGGCGAGCCCGGAGGGGATGTGCTGACGGTGGTAGCGACGCCGGCAAGCAGGTTGTCGATCGACGGTGCCGGACGGGCGGCCGGGCCAGAGGTCGGCGTCGTGATCAACGGCGCCGCCGCGGTCTCGCCGGCAGCGGGTGCAACCGACGCCGGACCAGCCGCTGGCGGAGGCGCGGGCGCAGCAGCGGACTGGACTCCCTGCGCCCGGGCGGCTGCCGGCTCGCCCGGGTTGCTCTGCCCCCCGACGATGCCGGCCGCGACCAGAGCGCCGACCGTCGCCACCGCGGTGGCCGAGCCGGCCAGCCCGGCCCGGATCCGGGTGATGCCCGGAAGGGCGCCGACGCGGCCGAGCAGCGGGATCTGGGCCAGGAGAGCGGCCACCCCGGTCGTCCACCAGAGGGCTCCCAGCGAGATGCCCAGGAAGGCCCGCACCAGCGCGGGGTCGAAGTGCGTCCCCGATCCCGCGACGAGTTCCTTCCGGGCTGCCGCTGCCGACATCGGGACCTTGTAGGCCCGGGCAGCGGTCATCACCTCGTAGGCGTCGGCGACGGCCAGGATCCTCGCCCCGAGCGAGATGTCCTCGCCGGCGAGCCCGTGGGGATAGCCGGAGCCATCCCACTTCTCATGGTGGTGGCCGACGGCGTCGGCCCAGGGGCCGAGCCAGGTCACCAGCGGTTCGACGAGGTGCGCGCCTTCCTCCGGGTGGCGCTGCAGTGTCGCCCACTCCTCGTCGTTGGGCCGGTCGGGCTTGTTGAGGATCGCGCCCGGCACGGCCAGCTTGCCGATGTCGTGCAGCAGTGCCCCCCAGCGGAGCTTGTCCCGCTCCACGTCGGAGAGCCCGGCTTCTTTCGCCAGCAGGTCGGCCAGCGTGCGGACCCGTTCCGAGTGGCCCCGGGTTCGCCGGTCGTGGGCTCCCAGAGCGGCCACCAGGACCAGTGCCGCCTCCGAGGCTTCACCGGCGTCGCGGCCGAGACCGCTCTCGCCCAACCGGTCGAGCGCCTTGCGCCGCGCCCGCCGACTCGCGGCCCGCCGGGCGGTCACCATCCGGGATGGGGTCCGGTCGGGGAAGGCCATCGTGAGGGAGAACAACCAGGCCAGCGGCAGGAACCTCCGGGCGAACCGCTGGACCACGAGAACGACGGCGACGGCCACGGCGACGAGCGTCAGGAACCAGCCGACCGTGGGCCAGAACTCCGACGGCTGTTCCCAGACGCGCGACACCTGCCATGAAGCCAGCGCTCCCGCCACCGCCGGCACCACCACGATGAGGACGCGAATGAGGCCAGCCACGAATGGCCGGGCAACCCAGCGGCCGCCACCCTCTGTCGCCATGGCAATCAGGCTACGACGCGCCGAGTGGGCGGGCGAAGCAGTTCCGACGCATTCGTGCCCTTTTGCCCCGGGTTATCCGGGGAGGTCGGGTGGCAGCGCCGTCGCCCACTCGAACTGCACCCCCGCCCGAGCCGTGATGATGGGTGCGATCAGGTCAGCGATCAGCTTCTGGTGGTCAGGGTGGTCCCGGTAGACGAGGAAGCTGGCCTTGTCGTCGAAGTCGGCCGTCACCCCGAAGTCGAAGTTGTCGTCCCGGAGGCCGGCGTCGTCGCCGAAGCGGTAGGCGACGATCTCGGGGATCACCTCAGGCAGTCGCCGCAACCCGGCCCGCATGGCCTCCTTCTGCTCGTCGGTCGCGTCCTCGGCGAAGCGGAACATCACCATGTGGCGGAACACGAAAACCCTCCTCGTCAGCCGAACAGGTCGACCTCGTTGCCGTCGGCGTCGCGCAGGATGATGGCGCCGGCCGGACAGTTGCGGGCCACGCGAACCAGGCGATCGTCGAGCAGCTGACCGACCCCGTCCTTCACCATCGCGATGTCGTCGTCATCGAAGTCGAAGGCGTCGGGTGAGTCGGCCACGCAGTTCCCCGAACTGATGCAGGCGTCCCGATCGATACTCACGGAGTAACCCATCAATCGCCCCCCTACGAAGTCACGCCCTGCGTACCACCGGCCGGATCGACTTCACGACTCCGGGGCGGACCTTGCGCCAGAGCCGGCGAAGCACATCCTCCTCCAGGTAGCGCAGCTGCGTCGCCCAGACCGGGGCATCGACCTCGACCAGCAGCACGCCATCGTGGAGGCGCCGCGGCCGGACGTGGGATGCCACCGCATCGCCCACTGCCTCGGACCACGCGGCCATGACCGCGGCGACGTCATCGGGGTCGTCGAGGTTCAGGTCGGCGGCGACCTCGGAGAGCGCCTCTCCGATCCGCCGGGGGGGACGGGTTGAAGG
>JAICGL010000322.1 GCA_025923175.1 Acidimicrobiia bacterium | reverse complement strand
GAGCACGTTCGCCCGCTCGTCGGACAGGGGCCGGCCGGTGTCCAGGTTGTTGAGCGGCTGGCCGCCGGCGATGAGATCGTCGAGGTTGTCGAAGATGTCGTCGCCGAGGACGACGCCGACCCGGACCCGGTCGCCGACCCCGAGCTCGTCGGCCAGCTTCTCGACGGCCGCCTTGCAGGCGAGGGGATTTACGCCGCCGGCGTTGGAGATGACCTTGATGCCACGCTCGACACAGGTGGGGAGGGTGTCGCGCAGCTGGGCGACGAAGTCGGTGGCGTAGCCCGCTTCCGGTTTGCGCTGGCGCTGTTTCTGGAGGATCGCCATGGTGACCTCGGCGAGGTAGTCCATGACGAGGTAGTCGACGGGACCGCCTTCCACCTGCCGGCGGGCTGCGGTCGGATCATCGCCCCAGAAGCCGCCGCAGTTGGCGATGACGATTCGGTCAGCGGGCATTCTTCCCTCCGGTTTCCTCCCCCGGAGGGCGATTGTAAGGAGGGATGGCCCGGATACCCGGAAACGAGGGGTTAGCGGTTGCTCAGCGCGCTCTGGGCGAGTTCAGCGAACTGGCCGGTGGTGATCTCCCCGCTGGTGCGGGCGACGACCTTGCCGGAGCCGTCGACGGCTACGAAGTAGGGGAAGGCGCTGAGGCCGAAGGCGTCGGCGGCCTGCTGCTCGGCGGAGTCCGCCAGCGTCTTGGCTGTCCACCGTTCCTTCTCCAGCCATGCCGAAGGCGGGTAGTTGGGCCGCTTGTCTGTCACGCCGGTTGAGACGGTGTAGAGGTCGACGCCACCAGGCAGGGAGTTCGATTTCAGCCAGTCGGCCAGGAGCGGTATCTCCTTCTGGCAGTGCGGGCACCAGTGGGCGACGAAGACGATGAGCTTCGACCGGCCGTCGTTGCCGATCGTGACCGGACTGCCGTCGAACGACTGGCCTTTCACCTCGGGGATGGTCTGCCCCACGGCGGAGTCGGCGCCGCCCGGCTCGAATTCGGCCAGCGGTGTGCCGGTGACGGTGACCGGCCGGATTTCCTCGACCCCCTGGGCCGACCGATCCCTTTCTTCGGATCCGCCCGAAGACACGATCGCCGCCACGGCAAGGAGGAGCACGAGGCCGGCGACGCCGATCCACAGCCAGGGTGGCTGCTTCTTGCGAGCGCGGGCGACGGCCTTCGACTTCGGCTTAGTGGTGGCCATGCACTTCACTCCTGGCGAGTTCGGAATCAGAGGATCCGGCAGATCGGTTGCGGGCCCAGGAAACGGCCAGCAGCGTGAGGATGAGGAGGAATCCCGACAGCGCCATGGTCGGGATCGTCAGGTATCCGAGGCGCTTCACCCAGATCAGCGAGCACGGATTCGTCGGGTCGCAACTGGTGCTCTCTTTGACGATGCCCCGTTCGACGAGGATGTGGTAGACGCTGATCATCGAGCCGATCGTCGCCAGGGCGAAGGCGTATGGCCTGAGCCGGGTGAGGCCCTTCCATGCGGCCAGCCCAAGGATCGGTACGAGCGGGTACATCGCATAGCGCTGGTACCAGCACAGCTTGCAGGGCGTGAACTCGGCCACCTCGGAGAGATACAGGCTGCCGGCCGTGCACACCGCGGCGACGACCGCGGCCAGGCTGAGCGCCGAAGGGGCGACCGCCTCGACGGCCTGCCGACCGAGGTTCCGCAGTGTGGGTGAGAACCGGCCGCCGACAAACAGCACGACGGCGGTCGCCGTGGCGACTTCGGCCCCCACGGCGAGCAGTGCCAGGAAGAGGGTGACGGCCTCGGTCGTCACGGGTCAGCCCTTGAGGGCGGCGAGCGTGTCGGAGGCGTTGATGGCCCGGTCGGCGGAGAACGAACCGCCGAGGGCGGCCGCAACCTTGGGGCTGCCACCGGTGGCCAGGGCGGCCACGGTGTCGAGGATCGGCATGACCTCCCGCAGGGTGCGGGGCGGCGGGAAGTACTCCTCCTCGTCGGTCACGTCGACCTCTTCGACCCCCTCTCGTGGGGCGAGGCGGGCGATGACCGCCTGCACGACGTCCTCAGGGGCGCTGGCCCCGGCCGTGACGCCGACGATGCGGGCGCCGGTCAGGGCCGCCTCATCGAGCTCTTCGACGCCGTTGATGCGCTGCACCACCGGGCAGCCCACGTTCCTGGCCACCTTTTCCAGCGCCAGGGTGTTCGAGGAGTTGGCGCTGCCGATGACCAGCACGGCATCGGCCCGGCTGGCGATGGCGGTGAGGGCCGCCTGGCGGTTGGTGGTCGCGAAGCAGAGGTCATCGCGGGTCGCCGTCCACAACTCGGGGTACTTCGTCCGAGCCCGTTCCACCACACCCTTCCAGTCGCCGAGGGCCAGGGTCGTCTGGGCCAGCACGGCGACTTTCGTCGGGTCCGCGACCTGGGCGTTGTCGACCTCGTGCGCGTGCTCGCCGAGCCGCATGGCGGCGGGGGCCTCGGCCAGCGTGCCGACGGCCTCGTCATGGCCGGCGTGGCCGACGTAGAGGATCGTGTAACCCTTCCCGGCGCGGACCCGGGCCTCGTGGTGGACCTTGGTCACCAGCGGGCAGACGGCGTCGACCACGAACCCGCCCCGGTCGCGGGCGGCCGACACGACGTCGGGGGCCGAGCCGTGGGCCGAGAGCATCACCGGGGCTCCGTCGGGCACATCGTCAATAGAGTCGACGAAGATCACACCCTGGTTCCGGAAGCGTTCGACCACGAGTCGGTTATGCACGATTTCGTGGTAGCAGTAGACCGGCGGGTCGAAGACCCGCACCATCCACGCCAGGGCCTTGATGGCCATTTCGACGCCGGCACAGAAACCCCGGGGGCGGGCGAGCAGAACCTTCTCGACATCCATCTCATACGAGGGTACCGGCTCGCGCTCCTACACTCGGCTGCGAGCGCCGAACTGGAACACGACCGAAAGGTTCCGGTTGGTGCGGTCGGAGTTCCAGTGAGGTGCGAGCAATGTCGAGCCCCAGAGTGGTCAGCGTGGAGCCGGGGTCGGCGGCCGAGCGCGCCGGTCTGCGCCCGGGCGACGAGCTGCTCACGCTCAACGGCGAGGCGCCGCGCGACGTCATCCGCTACCGGGTGCTGGCCGACTCGGCGGAGGTCGACCTGGAGGTCAGGAGAGGCGGCCTGGAAAGGGTTGTACGGGTTTCGAAGCGGGACGGGGAGCCTCTCGGGGCCGAGGTCCACAGCGCCCTGTTCGACCGGGTCCGCACCTGCGACAACCACTGCCCGTTCTGCTTCATCTACCAGCTGCCCAAGGGCATGCGGAAGAGCCTCTACGTCAAAGACGACGACTATCGCCTGTCATTTCTCTACGGAAACTTCACAACGCTGACCCGCTTCACCGAGGCCGATATGGAGCGGGTCCTCGACGAGGGCCTCGGCCCGCTCTACGTCAGCATCCACGCCACCGACCCGGAGCTGCGGACCCGCCTGCTGCGCAACCGGCGGGGAGCGACCAGCCTGCGGTGGCTGCGGCTCCTGCTCGACCACGGCGTGGAGGTCCACGGCCAGGTCGTCGTCTGCCCCGGCGTCAACGACGGTCCCGCGCTCGACGACACCTTCCTCGGCGTCCTCGACCGGTTCCCGGAGCTGGCCAGCGTCGGCGTCGTGCCCCTCGGGGTGAGCGCCCACAACACCGAGCCCGACATGCGGAGCCACGCCCCCGGCGAGGCGGCAGCGGTGATGGACGTGATCGAGCGCTGGCAGAAGACATTCCTCGACGTCCTCGGCCGGCGCATGGTCTTCGCTGCCGACGAGTACTACCTCATGGCGAGCAGGCCCTTTCCCGAAGCCGACGAGTACGAAGGCTTCCCCCAGCACGAGAACGGGATCGGGATGGCCCGCACGTTCTTCGCCGAAGTGGATGCGGCGCTGGCCGGGCGTCCCTCGCTGGTCGAGGTACCTCACCGGGGCGGGTTTTTCCAGTGGGTGGACGGTGCTCCGGCGGACGGATACCGGTCGCCCCGTCGGGAAGGCGCCGTCGGGCTGTCGGTGGCGCCCGCCGACGAAGGACCGGCGTTCTGTTTGGACGGACGGGTGTCGAAAAAGAACGCAGGTCCGAGCGAGGCCGGCGAGGTGGCGCTTCTGACGGGGGAGTATGGCGCCCGGGTTCTCAAGCCGGTACTGCCCGCCCTGGCTGAGGCGGCGGGCCGGCCGGTGCGGGCCCTGCCCGTTCCCAACCGGCTCTTCGGCGGGAACATCGCCGTCACCGGCCTCCTCGCCGGCGCCGATGTGGCCGCCGTCCTCGAAGGGGAACCGACCGGCGGGGTCCGCTATCTGCTCCCCGACGTGACGCTGTCCCGGGGCGTGTTCCTCGATGGCTCTGCCCCCGGCGACCTGCCCCGCCCGGTGGAGGTCATCGGTACCGGTGGCGACGCCCTCGTGGAGGCGCTGGCGGAGCAACGGCCGGCAGGGGATTCCGCCATACCGCTTCACTAGATCCCTCGCCCTACGCTGCTGGGCATGCAAGTTCGTGCCCGGCTCCCGGTCGTCGCGGTCGTCGGCCGTCCCAACGTCGGCAAGAGCACGCTCGTCAACCGCATTGTCGGGCGGCGGGAGGCGATCGTCGAGGAGCGGCCGGGGGTCACCCGCGACCGCAAGGTGCTCGACGCCGAATGGATCGGGCGGGCCTTCTCGGTGGTCGACACCGGCGGGTGGATCCGCACCGAGGAGCCACTGGCCCGGCAGGTCAGCCTCCAGGCGGAGCGGGCGATCGACGAGGCCGATGTGGTGGTGCTGGTGGTCGACGGGGCAGTCGGCCCGACCGACGAGGATGCAGCCGTGGCCGGCATCCTGCGCCGCTCCAGCAAGCCGGTGCTGCTGGCGGTGAACAAGGTCGACGACGCCAACCGGGAAAGCGATGCCTGGGACTTCACCCGGCTCGGCCTCGGCGACCCCGTTCCGGTGTCGGCACTGCACGGCCGGGGAAGCGGCGACCTGCTCGACCTCGTCGTCGAGCAGTTGCCGCCCGAACCGGGGGAGGGCGCCGACGCTGCAGCGGGGGAGCCCGACGGCGATGCGCTGGGCACGGACGACGGGCTCGGCACGCCGGAAAAACCCTTCTCGGTGGCCATCGTCGGCCGGCCCAACGTCGGCAAGTCGACGCTGTTCAACCGGCTGGTAGGCGAGGAGCGGGCCGTCGTCCACGACGCCCCGGGCACGACCCGCGACACCATCGACACGGT